>JBCCGE010000058.1:0-19135 GCA_039029455.1 Pseudomonadota bacterium
CTCTGCTTTTACCTGTGCCGGCAGCAAAGCGATTAAAAACATCACGACCGACATCTGCCTGATTTTTAGCAGTGAATCACCTTTTAACAATGTCTTCCCCATGGATTTATTATTGCGGGCTGCAGTGTATCAACTCTTGATACAGCAGTCGTCCTTAGAGCTCGGCATTGTTGCGAGCTCGCTCGTGATTGCCTAATCCGCTCACAACCGACCAATCGGTTGATTACAAAAACCTCATTCAAACACAGTAATCACCCGGTTAGTGATTCCCCATGGTCAGGTAGCTGATCGGTCAGAAGACACAGCCTGCGATGTGCCCGATTTCAAACCTACGCCCGAAAAGAATTTCTGACCTTTCTGTCAGTCCGCCAAAGAAGGCTATGGATAGCAGAATTATCACCACTGTTAATTCCGATAACCTGATCTGTTTTGGCGGGTATCCGAAACGACAACTGCCGCAATATCAATCTGTCCCAACAAAGTTGAGTCAAACGCCGACAGGTCGGTACGAGTTTTACAACGCTGTGTCCTGAACTGAGCCCAAATCTGTTTCGGCCAGACGCGTCATTGCACTCTGATCTTAACAGGTGCTGCTTACACCCGGGATATCACCACGTTGGCGGTCATCGTTGCAGATGAAATGAGTGGCTGATCGTTAGAATCCTGCTCATCATCCGTCGTTTGAACACCGGAAAAGGACACCGTCACGGCAAGCGGTCGTTTGCGCATGTGTCGGTAGGCTGATGCCGGAAACGACTGGCGTTATCCATGCTCCCATCGCGAGTCCTTTAACAACGGTTCTCTTTGTCTGTTTCATTTAAGGACTCCTTTGATTTTGATTGACTTGTTCAAATGGTAAGGCGAGCTAGCCTGAAATTTAGCTTTGTTTCATCCAAAAGCAGTGTCTTAAGGCTACCGAAAAAACCTTTTCAGTGATCGACTTTTCACAGCCCGTTGAGTGCGCAGTCCGTCATTGCGAATCCGCAGGAATCGCGCCGACTAGTTTGCACAGCCTGCTTTTCTCATCGCGTTGGTAATCGACTGGATTTCTTCCTCGTAACCGAGCGTTGCGCATAAGGTGCGGTAAATTTCGCCGTAGTGGCAGAGGGCATCAGTCTGACCGGCTTCGATGCACAGATTGCAGATCGCGATCAGGTTTTTGAGCTGTAAAGGTATGTCCCCGTGACTGGTCGCCTGGTTATACGACTGCTGGAGTAGCTCGAATGCCTTTTCATATTTTTTTGCCGACAGATAAGCCGTCCCCATATTGGAGAGACAGGTTGCGGTATTGCCCACATCGTTGGACTGTTCAGATATCGCCAGTTGGCCGCGGTAGTGGAACACCGCCAGTGCAAGATTACCCTGTTCTGCATAGACATTGGCCAGGCTGCCTAAAACGATACTTTCCAGATGGGGGTCGGTTTGGTTTCGCGCTGTTTCAAGCAGCGTTTCCAAAAGAGATCGCGCATCGTCAAATCGGCCCGCTCTCGTCAGAATTCCAGCATGCAGCAACCGAATATCCAGCGATTGTTTCTCGCTCACACCGGTGGTTATGCTGTCCGCTTGCAGAATATGATGGTGCGCTCGCTCGACATCGCCAGTTGCCAGATTTATCCGAGATATCAGTTCGTGACACGCGGCAACCTGAGCGGGGAGGTCCGACTCGTGCGCCAGATTCAGCGCCTGTTCCGCGAAGATCAGTCCGTGCTGGGCCGCCTCCAGATTCAGAAACGAGAGCGCAATGGCAAGATTCGACTGTATTGTTGACGCAGGATCAGACAACTCGTCGATCTCAGACTCTTCCGGAGGCACAACAAGTTCCATCGACTCGTAAACCGAAATCAAAGCACGCTCAAAAGATTCCCAGTCTTGAAAACGTTTTTGTGGATCAATCGCAGTGCCGGCTTTGACCAGACCTCTCACGCTGTCAGATTGCTCGCCGATCAATTGCTCGGCATTCAATGCGAGGTGTTGTTCCTTAGGTGACGTTGAGTCTTTTGTTGATACCGTCGCTTTCCCCGACAACATTTCAACCAGCATCAGACCCACCGCATAAATGTCGGACTGTTGATTCGCGTTTGTCTCCGGATTCCAGAGCTCAGGTGCGATATGCGTGTGTGTGCCGGCTGGCGTGTAGTCCTCTGCGTCGACTTCTTCCTGATTTTTTTGTCGGTGCTCACGATGTTCTTCACTGAATGCACCAGATAGTCCGAAATCAGACACCCTGGCATGACCGTGCTGATTGATCAGTATGTTTCCAGGTTTCAGGTCGCGATGTACGAAACGCGGAAGTTGCTTTGCAGCATGCTTCATGCCGCGAACAATTTGCAGTGTCAGCGAGAGTGCACGCTCAACAGGTAGTCCGTTGCCATGTGTATCCAGTATCAAGCGCCCCAGAGATTTCGCTGCCTCGCCGTCGTTGCCGATGATCTTCTCGACAACAATGAACGGGACAGGGGGTTGCCCGGCCGTCTCGACGCGAATCGCGCGCACGATATTGGGATGTGAACCGAGTCGAACCCAGTTAATCGCCTCGCCTAAAAACCGCAACCGCGCGTTGCGGTTGCCCAGATACTCCGGTTTGAAGGTTTTCAGGGCAACGGGCCGTCCAGATGACTCTTCGACGCAGAATATCACCATTCCCATTCCGCCCCGGACGGCGTTGTCCGGAAGATATCCACGCGGGATGGTGCCCGTGATTTCCTGCTTTTCCGGTTTACTCTCGCTTGTCAACGAGACAGGGCTGGGAGTCGCGGTACTTCAATCATGTCACAACCGATGACGCATATTGATAACCGGGGTTTTCGCGAAATATGCCAGCAAACGTCAGAAAGGTATTAATACCCACAGGACTCAATGAACCCGTTAAAAACCGACCACACCGCACCGCCTGAATCTCAGGCTACCGGATATAACCGGTCAATCAACGGACGTAGATCAAAAAGAGAACATTACGCTGCCATCCGACCCAACATTAAAGCCCAAAAGCAATCTTGGGGAAACTGTTTCGATGGTTTGCGTTGTCAACACGTTTGTCTCTTCGCAGATCTGATAATCGAGTAGGTATTGAGCGGCAACACCAGTCTGGTTTCGTACGAATACCGTGTAGTCACCGGGTGCAAGACTTCCGCCGATCGATACCACTTGTTCAGTCGCAGTATCTTGTCCACTGGTCGATGAGTCATCAACGGTATTGAACTGAAGGCAGGTGCCGACGGTTGGCCCCTTTGGCGATAATCGTGTGTTGTTTACCGCCGTCACTATTTCAAGATCCAGGTCTGCATCGCCGGTACCTGATCCAGTTTTTTCCCATCGCAGCGAAATGCTGAACGCACACGCAACGCTGCAAGGCGAAGGCGTTGTAGTTGGCGAGCTGGTCGTAGGTGAATTCGTCGTGCCGGCGCCACCATCTCCGCCGGAATCTGTCGTTGTCGCATGCGAGGGCAGAACCATCGACTGCACCACCGGTTTGGTCCATTGGGTCGGTAGCTGCGACGCCCCAGCGACCACACTTCCAATACCCAGAGCTTTAATTGTTTTGCGTCGATCTGACTTTAGAATCTTATCCGTGCGATGTTCACTCATTACCCAGCCTCACTTTGCGAAATTGTCGAATAGTATCAATTACTTCTCTGAAGACGAGATCATACCGATTTTCAAGTGTTAAATCGATCACTGACCATTTTTGGGTAGCATATTCCGGTTTGTGCAGTAGGCCATGGGTTCAACGGATCGTTGGTATTGACAAGGCCTGGAGAGCACGTCCTCTGATGAGTTGATTGCGGCGACAAAATTAATGTACGCTGTATTCGAATGTCATTGCACAAGAACGACATTTTTTGAAGAGTATATTTCCGTGAGGTTCTTTTGGAAGAGAAAAGACAGGATCTTAAAGTAGAGAAGCAACGGCGGTTTCTGGAAACTGTTGTGGCCCGCCTCGCCGACGAAAATCCATCTTTTTACTATCTGCCAACGGTAGAAGTGGCGATAAAGATCGAAGCCTATCTTGAAGAACCGGGAAACCTTTCAAACGCCGAGCGAGAGTTGACGCAGGGTCTGGATCGTCGTCAGATTCAGATTCTTTTAAGCGTCAGACATGACTGAATCGGATCGTATGCCCCTGTAGCGATTGAACGCCTTGGCGCGACGCGGACTGCCATTTGAAGGCATATTCGACGACAGCAACCCCGGTCGTCTTCTGACTGATTGTTCGCGGGTTCAATGGTCCGGGTTTTGCGGTGTTGCGGCGGAAGTAATCTAAATTTCGTTTCGTCAGTTATTGATAATTCGATACGTTTTATTGATTCTGTTTTTATGACATTTTAAATCGATTGCTACACGAGAAAGTTCTTTGAAGTCCGTTGCCGACACGCTGATTGATCGATTGCCAAAAGCAGAACTGCATCTGCATATTGAAGGTACACTGGAGCCGGAGATGATGCTGGCACTGGCCAGACGCAACAATGTTGAGCTTCCCTACAATTCCGTTCAGGAGATTCGCGCGGCGTATCAGTTTGACTGTCTGCAGGATTTTCTCGATCTCTACTACCACGGCATGTCCGTGCTTATTCACGAGCAGGATTTTTACGACCTGACCTGGGCTTACCTGGAGCGGGTCCATTCTGACGGACTGATACATGTGGAAATGTTTTTTGATCCGCAAGCCCACATGGAGCGGGGGGTCAGTTTTGAAACCGTTCTCGCCGGTATCACCACTGCGCTTGAGACTGCACAAAAGGAGCTCGGTATCAGTTCCAGACTGATCATGTGTTTTCTTCGGCATCTGCCGGAAGACGATGCATTTGAGGCGCTCGAATGCGCATGCAGGCACAAGGAGCATATCTACGGCGTCGGTCTCGACAGTTCTGAACAGGGTTATCCTCCGGAAAAGTTTGCCCGGGTTTTTAAGGCGGCCAGAGAGGAGGGTTTTATACCAGTTGCCCATGTTGGTGAAGAAGGCACGGCGGAAAACGTAAAGACTGCGCTGGACACGCTAAAGATTGAGCGTGTCGACCACGGCAATCATGCGTTTGATGATCCGGCTCTGGTGAAGCGACTTGCGGATCAGCAGACACCGCTCACAATGTGTCCGATTTCCAATCTTCGACTTAAGGGCATTCCCAATCTTGCGGCCAGCCCGGTTAAAAAAGCCCTGGATGCCGGCGTGCTGGTAACGGTTAACTCAGATGATCCGTCGTATTTCGGGGGTTATCTCAACGACAACTATCGCGCCGTGCACGAAGCGCTTGGTCTGAATGAAAATGAGCTCATTACGCTGGCCAAAAATTCCTTTGCAGGATCGTTTCTGGACGACCGACAAAAACAGGATTGCCTTGACCGGGTTGAGAATAGCGTGCGGGAGGCGACGAGAGCACGCTGATTTTGGTGTCGTAAAGGCAAAGGAGGCCTTCGAAGGGTGACAACCAGCGCAGCAACAGGTGTATCCTTTTAGTTACGCATATTTTCTGATGAGAGAGTAACGATGCCACAAGCGTTTTCACAAATGACCCTCGGGCTCTCGGTTTACAAACTGGGTTACCACCGTGCTGCGTGGCGAATGCCGGATTTTCCGCGCGACAGCATGATGAATCTGAATGCGTTTGCCAAAGGAGCGGCAGATGCGGAACGCGCAAAGTTTGATTTCGTGTTCTTCGCCGACATAATGAATGTGGAGAACCTGGACGACCCTACGCGTGATATTTCTCTTGAACACTATATTGTGAAGCTTGATCCCGTCGTTGCACTCTCAGCGCTGGCGACCATGACGAAGAATATAGGACTGGTGGGCACGATCTCTACAACGTACATGGCGCCTTATCGCATCGCTCGCCTGATCGCGTCGCTGGATGTGGTCAGTGGCGGCCGCGCAGGGTGGAATGTCGTCACGTCGTACAACCCGTATGAGATGAAAAATTACGGGTTAAGTGATCTCGATGATATTGAAACGCGCTATGAGCGGGCTCACGAATCCATCGAAATCGTCACCGGGTTGTGGAACAGCTGGGAAGAGGGTGCATTTATCGTCGATAAAGAGTCCGGGGTATATCTCGATCGATCGAAAGTGAATGTTCTGAACTATAACGGCAGGCACCTGTCGTGTCTGGGCCCTCTGGATGTGGCCCGTTCTCCGCAGGGCTCACCTGTCGTTGTCTCCGCCGGGGATTCTCCCACCGCGCGTGAGATGGCGGCGAAATACTCAAACATTCAGTATGCACCTACACAGGGCGATATTTCCAAAGCCCATGAATACTATCGCGATGTTAAGGGTATGATGAAGAAGCACGGTCGTCATCCCAATGATTTGAGAATTCTGCCGGGCCTGATGCCTATCGTCGGTGAGACCGAGGCTGAGGCGAAAAAGAAACACGAGCATCTGCGATCGTTGATTCACCCGACGATTGGTCTTGGGTTACTGATGCCATTGTTTGGCGATTTATCCGGCTGCAAGATTACCGATCCTCTGCCCGGATCAGTCGAACCCGATCCGGAGAAATTTGGAGGGTACGCGAAACGGGTGTTTGACGAGGCAATCGCAGATAATCTCACCATCCAGCAGGTATATGAAAAACAGGCGGACGGAGAACGGTGGTTTATGACTCTGGTAGGGTCTGCAAAAAAGCATGCGGATACTCTGGAAGAATGGTTTATGACTGAAGCGGCGGACGGCTTCAATATCCTGCCTCACTACATGCCCGGTGGATTTGATGACTTTACAAATCTCGTCGTTCCGGAGCTGCAGCGACGAGGGCTTTTCAGGACCGAATATGAAGGTGAAACACTGCGTGACTTGTTAGCGCAATCCGGTTAAAAATGCCGAGTGCCTAAATCCTGGGCACAGGTGGAACGGAGTATGGACGCTGTCACGATCAATCAATAGAACATACAGTGTAACTGGCGCCGTTGTCAGAAATAAGTCGTTTTAAGATCAAAATACCAAAGGAAAGGTGAGCCGGAAACACACTACTCACTTACCAATATCTAAAACTTTAAGTCTGAGATCTGTGATCTTGACGATATACTGATAATTGCTGAGGTAGCATGAGATACGATATGAGAGCTGCAGTTGCTCTCGTCATACTAACGAACAACTTAGGGGACCACGATATGAAATATCTGATATTCACAACTCTTTTCCTTACCATGGGAACGTCTTTCGCTAATGGAATAAACGTCAACTATGATGTTAACGGTGAACCTTACGAGGGCTACTACGTGAGTCCCTCCGACGACGCACCGCTGATTCTTCTGCTGCATGACTGGGATGGCCTGACCGGTTACGAAATACAGCGAGCCGACATGTTGGCGGAAATGGGGTACACAGTGTTTGCCGCTGATCTGTTCGGAGCAGGCGTACGCCCAACGGAAGTGGCGGATAAGCGTCAGCATACCGGTGAGTTGTATCAGGATCGCGAAAAAATGCGTGCTCTGATGAATGGTGCAATTGATAAAGCCGTGTCGCTCGGTGCGAACCGGGCCAATGCAATCGGCATGGGCTATTGCTTTGGTGGCGCGGCAATTCTGGAGCTTGCTCGATCAGGTGCCGACTTCAAGGGTTTTGCTTCTTTTCATGGCGGATTGACCACTCCGGAAGGACAAAGTTATGCGGACACCAATGGAAAAATACTGGTCATGCACGGTACAGCGGATACCGCAATTTCAATGGAAGACTTCGGCAATCTTGCCAACGAGTTAGAGTCAGCAGGGGTCAAGCACGAAATGGTGACCTATAGCGGCGCACCTCATGCATTCACTGTATTTGGTTCTGAGCGCTATCGGGAAGAGGCAGATCTTAAGTCCTGGAAACTGTTTAGTGAGTTTTTGCAGGAGCTTACGCAGTAGATCGTCACTAACTCTGATTGAGCCGGTACTTGTGTCGATTTCGCAGGCAATCTGATCGCGCAAGTGCCGCACAGTTCGGCATACATGAAGTGATGTCGGAGTCTTACCCTTCTCAAACAGATACCACTCTGACACCTAAAGAGACTTGTAAGATATGGGTTTAGAGTGAAGGTGTGGCTTATACCGCCCGGTTAGTAGTACAAAGATACAGCGTGCCTGGCCTCGGCAAAAAACAGCCAACGCTCGACAAAGAGACCTGCAAGCAATGCGAGGAACGCCATAGACAACAGCACCGCAGGTAAATTCGTAAGTGAAACTATGGCGGTCAGCATAACCGGGACCAGCGCGCCGAGCACCAGTGCGATGATCTTTAGCTTGTACGCGTGCTTCCGTCCGATTTGAAACACCATTTCCTTGGTCAGGTAATTCTCGCCGCTGTGGGGTTTTTCCAGTAGTCGAACCGTGCCGATGTTGCCGAGGCCGGTGGCGGTGCCGGTGTCAGAACCGCGCCGCGCCAGAGAATTTTCTCCGTTTGCCGCTCTCCACCAGGCAATTTTTGTCCCCCATGAGAGCGCAAGCACAGTGACTAAAGTCAATCCCACCGTGTTATTCCCGCTGGTTGTCCAGTAGCCGAACATGGCAACGAGCAGCAGACCGCTGGTCGCGGCGAAAAGAAGATAACAAATGGGCGTTAAATGGTTATTCCACAAAGGCACCGTTTTCAACTGTGCATAAATCATTGAGGTGGTGAACACGGTCGCTACCGCACCCACAGAAATACCATAACCCAACCAGGGAATACGTGTACTCCAGAATACCCAAAGCAGGGTATAGACGCCAAACAGCGTTAACGTAATGACTGCGCAGACACCTTCACGAGACAGCCAGGATGATCGCCATTGACTAAATGCACGCCAGGCTCTCTCGGGATGGCCGAGATGAAATGTTGAAGACACGAGACCGGCCACTGACAATCCGCCCCCAATGGCGGCCGCAATGAAAGCCGCCATACCGCCCTCCGGCATCG
Organism: Pseudomonadota bacterium; assembly: GCA_039029455.1. Taxonomy (GTDB): domain Bacteria; phylum Pseudomonadota; class Gammaproteobacteria; order Arenicellales; family Poriferihabitantaceae; genus JBCCGE01. The sequence continues at coordinate 8,867 of JBCCGE010000058.1, forward strand.
GCAGACCCAGACCAATCAGAGCGATGAATCCGAAGCCGGCACCGGAGGTGACGGTGAAAAAAATAACAGATATCGCTGGATGCACTACAAACTTTCCAGAGCTTTATCCAGCCAGCCCAGGAGGCCCTTGGCTTCCATATTTTTTTCTGCCATCACCTGGGGTTCGACGCTTGCGTGGGTTTTAGGACGCGGTGGAAGATACTTGTTCACCGGTTTGGTGCCCTGCTCGGGCATTAGGTCCATACCACCGCGTTCTTTAACCAGCCTGGAAACATCGGAATCCGGGTCACCAAGATCACCGAAATGTCGTGCTTTCGCCGGGCAGGTTCTGACACAGGCCGGGATCCGGTCTTCCTCCGGCAGGTTTTCATTGTAGACACGGTCCACGCACAGCGTGCATTTCTTCATCACGTTCTCTACCGGGTCCATCTCTCGTGCACCGTATGGACAAGACCACGCGCACAGTCCGCAACCGATGCATTTGTTCTCATCCACCAGAACGATGCCGTCTTCCGCGCGTTTATAACTCGCTCCGGTCGGACACACCGTGACGCAGGGTGCGTCTTCGCAGTGCAAACACGATTTTGGAAAGTGCACAATTTGCGCTGGCGCATCTTCGGGCGTGACCTCGAACGTGTGGATTCTGTTAAGCCATGAGCCGACGGGTGACGCACCATAGGCGTCTTTGTCTGCCAGCGGAGCGCCGTAACCGCCGGTATTCCATTCCTTGCAGTTGACCACGCAGGCATGACAACCCACGCAGGTATCAAGATCGATCACAAGGCCGAGCTTTTTTTCGGAAGCAGGGGCGGGCAGACAGGTCATTTCAATTCCACTCCTTGCCGTACTCGATATTCACGGGAATGGACCGGGTTTTCTTCTGCTGAGTGAACTGCGGCAACGATGGACCGTCCTGCTCGTCCGCTTTACGGATGTTGACGCGCAGATCAAACCAGGCCGCCTGTCCGGTCACCGGATCAGAATTCGACCAGCGCAGACCGTCTCCTTTTGGCGGTAACAGTTCATGGATCAGGTGATTGAGTAGGAACCCCTGCTTTGACTCGGGTGCTTCGGCATCCAGATTCCAGGCGCCTTTTCTCTTGCCGATGGCGTTCCACGTCCAGATGGTCTTCTCGTTCACCGCATCCATGCGCTTTACCGGGACCTTTATCGAGCTGTGGTGCGACGAAATAATGACCCAATCGCCGTCTTTAAGGTCGTGCTCGTCGCAAATTTTGCCGGGCACGTAGAGTGGATTCGTGCCGTGTATCTGCCTAAGCCAGGCATTCTGCGAACCCCATGAATGGTACATCGCTGCGGGTCGCTGGGTGAGCGCATGATAGGGATACTGCTGTAAATCAATACCCTCACCTTCGAACGGCGGATACCAGATAGGCAGGGGATCGAAACAGTCCTTAATTCGTTGGCGATGCGTTTCGGGCGGCACGGGCTGCATTTTGCCGTCTGCGCAAAGCTGAAATTTTGCCAGCGCTTCGTTGTATAAGTTAAATACGTTTTCGACGGGGCCGTCCTGGAGTCCCTTTTCTGTTGCCCAATCCTGCCAGTGCTTGTTCGCGTGTTTGAAATAATGCGCTTCCTTGGGTACGTGCACTTCGCAAAACCCACCATTTTCAATGTACTTCTGAATCTGATTCGGATTTGGTGCGCCCCTGCCGTGACATTCACCTTCCGCACCGCGCCAGCCTGAGAGCGGACCTACGCCCGGCTTGCGCTCGTGATGGGTGATGTAATCCGCATAGTCTTTATATTTTGGCGAACCGTCGTCATTGACCATTCCGGGTAAGCCCAATCGGCCTCCGAGTTCGATCAGAACTGATTGAAAACCTCTTACGTCTCTGCCTTCTGCCTGGGTGGCGGGATCGACCACCGGCCAGCGGATGGAATCCGCCATGGCCTCTGGTTCACAAATAGGTCGATCGAGCAGTGAGATACAGTCGTGTCGCTCCAGGTAGGTGGTGTCAGGCAGAACGAGGTCCGCATACGCGACCATCTCGGAAGAGTACGCGTCGGAGTAGATGATCTTTGGAATAACGTATTCGCCGTCGTCATTTTTGGCCTCCAGCATTTCCATAACCCCTCTGGAATTCATCGATGAATTCCAGGACATGTTTGCCATGTACATGAACATCACATCAATATGATATGGATCTCCCGCATAGGCGTTAGAGATCACCATATGCATCAGACCGTGGGCGGAAAGCGGTGCGTCCCATGAGTAAGCACGATCGATTCGCTGGGGTGTGACGCCGTCATCTTCCAGCAAAAGATCTTCAGGTCCACGCGGGATACCAAGAGGCGGACCCGCCAGTGGCTCGCCGGGCTTAGCGTTGCCGTGGGGTTTGGGCTGGGCGTGAACAGGTCGCGGGTAGGGCGGTTTGAACCGGAAGCCGCCAGGACAATCGATTGAACCCAGTAGTATCTGCAATAGATGAAGTGCACGACAGGTCTGGAATCCATTGGAATGCGCGGAAATTCCTCGCATGGCGTGGAATGAAACAGGGCGACCGATCATTTTTTCATGCCGCTCTCCTTTCATATCGGTCCAGGGTTGGTCGATAACAATCTCTTTATCGAACGCCGCCACCGCGAGTTCCTGGGCAATGCGCCTTAATTGCGATACCGGCACGCCCGTCGTGTCGGTGACTGATTCAGGGGAGTACTCGCTGGACAGATATTTTTCTGCAAGGATCTGGAATACGGGGCGAGCAATCTTTCCCGGAGATATTTCATACTCGCCTTTGAGCGCGGGCTTAACCCCAGCGCCGCTGTATTTGACCAGTTTGTTTTCGTGTCGGTCGTAAACCAGCGCATCGCCATCCTCATCTCGTGCAAACAGGCCGTTGTCATCGCCGTCCGCGTTGTCGATAACCAGCCAGGACGCATTGGTGTATCGAATCAGATAGTCGAGATCCACCTTGCCCATTTTGAGCAGTTCGTGGATCAACGCCAGAATAAACAGGCCGTCGGTGCCCGGTGTGATTCCGACCCATTCATCGGCAATCGCGTTGTAACCCGTTCTGACCGGATTAACGCCAATAATCTTTTTTTCACGCCGTTTCAGTTCCGCAAGCCCAAGTTTAATCGGATTTGAATCGTGGTCCTCGGCTACGCCAAATATCATGAACAATTCAGACTTCGACCAGTCCGGCGAACCAAATTCCCAGAACGCGCCACCAAAGGTATATATCCCTCCCGCCGCCATATTCACCGAACAGAAGCCACCGTGAGCCGCAAAGTTCGGGGTTCCATAGGCCTGTGCCCACCACCCTGTCAGTGACTGACTCTGATCGCGACCGGTGAAGAATGCGAGTTTTCTTGGGTCAGCTTTTCGAGGCCCGGACAGCCACTCGGTGGCCAGTTGAAGTGCTTCTTCCCATTCAATCTCTTCAAACTCCGCTTTGCCGCGTTCGCCTACACGTTTTAGTGGCTTTTGCAGTCTCGCCGGGGAGTAGTGCTGCATGATTCCGGCAGAACCTTTTGCACAAAGCACGCCTTTGTTGATCGGGTGCGCCCTGTTTCCCTCTATGTATCGAACCTTAGGCTGCCCGTTTTCTCCATCACGAAGGTGGACATTGATTCCGCATCGACAGGCACACATGTAGCAAGTGGTTCTTCTGACCTCGTCAGAAACATGGGGAGATGTATCGAGATCCCGCTCCTGACCGGGTGTGAATTTCCTGAGAACATCGCCACGTGAAGCGATGTCATCACTTTTTTCCTTGCCATTTTCGAACGGATCATTCGTTCTGAAAAAACTGCGTTGAAACAGCTCGACAAAAGGCTGTTTTTTAATGCCAAGAACGCTCAAGTGAATCGCCTCGATTCACTTGAAAACAACTTCAGGAAATATTGGTCTCGACCCATTGATATTAACTGCAGTTTTTAAACGTATCGTCTTTTCTGTGGGGTGAAAAATTGCGCCAGATAAATGACCGGGCCAGACAATCACGACCGATACAGCGTTGTGATAACTGGAGGGAGAAGAACAAATTTGATCGCTGCGGTGCTAACCGTCGCTAATCAGAATCGATGTCGAATGTCCCGAACAGCTCTTTCTGCGAGAAATGGTAACAAAGGACAGTGAATGGCCCGAGACAGAATTATCTATACTTGAATAAGCCGATCTTTAGGGGTCGATCGATATCCTGTCTGGTCAAGAAGAAATATTTTTATCCCTATTAAATCAACTTTTCAGATCGCTTCAATAAAGATGTTTTATTTTGCTTTGTTGATAAGTGTGGAGGGGTATACGTTTGATCTGAAAGTTCAGGCAGCACGGTGCAAAAGCAGTGTGTCTTTCAATGTGTCTTTGATCTTTTGGAGATGCCAACCGTGGCTCTGTGAATTGAATCGCGAGAAACAGTCTCAATTTTTTTAATGCTCAAATCGCCTCAACGGGGTCTTTTTCCGGATGGGTTCTGTTGTGAACGCTTGCCCACCAGTTTCGAATATCTCTGAGCGTCAGGTCAGGATTAAACTCACCGTTTTTGGTAAACGCATGCAAATTGCAGAACATGTACATCCCGCCATTGTTGCCCCAGAGGTTTGAATTACTGCGTGCCCAGTCTTCAAGCGCTCTGACTGTGTCAAACCCGAGGTCTCTTGCCATCAAACCGGCACCTTCCGTATAGTCGTCATAACCCTGTTTGGCTGAAACTGCGTACCAGCCGCCGTGACACATCGGTGAGCCACATTCGGGGTCTATAATCCTTTCCCGCATCTTCATATGTCCCTTAAACGTCGCACGCGGCAGTACTCTGTCAAAGTTGCTTATGACCGTCTTGATCTGGGTCGAACTCGGGTTTTTCACGTTTGCCCTCTTAAGATATCTGGGTGTGTTTTGGGTTCGTTTAATGGCGCGGATTCTACAGTATTGCCAACAAGCTGATTTCACGTTTACAACGCAGCGAACGCAGAAAAAGCTGAATGTGCGCAGAGTCGACAGGTTGTATCGTAGCTGAATGCGCTTGCAGCCAAAATCTCTTGAGGAACTGTGAATCATTGCAGTTTCATCAGAATTTAACTCAGATGGATTGTATAAAGGTGCAAAAAATTTAGACTCGGTCTTGATCGAAATCTTTCCGAATCACCAACACCGCGATATTTGTGTCGATTGCATCAAATAGGGCATAAAACCGATTTGTTAAATTGGATAGTCAAAATAATTTAAGATGGCTATACTCGTTATGTTGTATCCAAATTTTTCATTAGTGAGGTTATTGAAGTGAAGGACAAAGACGAAATTATTGGTGCCTCGGAACAAGTGGCAGATTCAAAACGTAAAACTCTTAAAGGCCTGGTTTTGGGAGCCGGTGTTGCCGGTTTAGCGGTTCCTTCGGAGTGGGCCAAACCCATCGTTTCCGGAGTGACACTTCCCGCCCATGCGGCGACCACAGACTCAGACGGCGAAGGCGGCAGTGGTACGGATGTGACTACCACCGAGCCTCCGCTTCCAACAGAGTTTGTCGGTGACTTTGACGAAATACTGGTGCTCCGTCGAGATTCCAAACATGAGAGCGGTGAATCCATGCTCGCCAAAGCCGGGAAGTCGGTTGCTGATTCGCTGGCGCCCTCGGCGCACGCAGGCGAGATATCTACGCACATCTGTATCACCGTCAATGGCGATCAGTTTTCTGCGTCGTTTCAGGAGGATTTTCAGTACTTTACACTGGACGGGACTGTGGGTGATGCAATTGCACCGATGAACAACGAATGTAACAAGACATTTTCGGGTGTAGATCTAGCTGTTAATAGTATTAGTGCAACAGGGGCAAGCGTCACCATAACGGCGAACCGAACAGAAGAACTGACGAAAAATATTATGCCGGGAACGTGTAACTTCATATTTTTCTGCGGTGGGTCTTAGTAGTTAGAGGTCAGCCCGGGCATTGATTCACGATCTTAGGCAATTGTTCCTCGACTTTGATTGACTGATTTGACTCTGTCGTAATGGAACCTTCATCTGGCGTTTGAAGACAGTGTTCTCAAACGCCATTTTGTTCTTAGTTGTCTTGAAATATTAAGAGTCATCTTGTTTGGATTGTTCCCTGGAATTACGATAGTCCCGCGAGACATGCTCTTTGCCTGTCAATCGTTTGTGATAGGAACTCATCGTCAATCTGTCGCTTGGGCTGAAAGCCTTTGTTGGCTTTGATCCATCGTGATCTCTGTTGGACTGCTTAGTTCTCGTGCCAGTCAATTGTTAATTGCATTTTTGATTCAGTCTGTACAAAAGCCGAATAGGATTCCTTGATTAACACCGTGTAAGCGCTGGTAATCTGTAAATAGGCCCGTCCAGTCTATGTTGGTAAGAACACTTCACCAGATGAATCACTCATTAGACGCGAGTGTTGAACCTTCCAGAGACAGTTTTCTTCGGCACCATCCTGAATGGAAATACTGTTTCTGGGACGATGCCGCCTGTGAGTTACTGATTCAGCAGGAATACCCCGATTTTCTTGATTGTTGGATCAACTTGCGTCCGGAAATCAAGAAATGGGATGTGGCCCGAGTCCTGATCCTGCATGCGAGAGGCGGTCTCTACGCTGATATCGACGTTGTATTTCACAGGAACCTGGAAGATATATTCGATCCAGAAAGGAAGCTAATATTTCGCAGTCCTGTGAAGCGATCCGATGGCAGGGTGACCGATATAAAAAATCATTTTATTTACAGTCGAAAAGGTGTTGATATATGGGAGAGGTTTCTGGCTTATGTCAGGGACTACCCGGTGGATTCGAATCAGGCTTTGGCGAATAGTGTCATTCCCCATACCGGTGGTAGGGCGTTAGGTGCAGTAGTCGCTGACAGTCTGGAGTCGGCAGTGCTTGTTGAGAGCGATATTCAGTTTCTTCCCCATAAATACGTCATTAATCATAATTTCAGATACGAGGAAAAAGCGGAGGGATTTTCTCAGGATATGCTGTACGCAGAACATCATTGCCACGGCTCGTGGCTGGTTTCGCAGGAATAGCCACCAAAATCGGTTTCCGCTATGAACTCGGAACGAGGGGCCAGGGTTAACCTGCCGATATGGTTTTTATGGCTTCAGGGCAAAGACGAAATGCCTGAAGTGGTGAAACTCTGCTATGAGTCCTGGGGTTTCCACAATGCAGGCCACGATCTTATTTTTTTGGATAAATCCAATCTTTATGAATATGTGCAACTGGATGATTCGATACTAGGAAATAAAAACCTGACGGTTCAGGCACTTTCGGACGTGATCCGGATTAATCTTCTTGATCAGAATGGCGGGGTTTGGGTAGATGCAACCTGCTACTGTCACCGTCCGCTGCAAAGCTGGTTGGAAGAGGTTATGCCCGAGGGGTTTTTTGCTTTTGACCGGCCGACACCCGATCGCATGATCGCCAGCTGGTTTTTGGCTTCTAAGCTGGGCAACGAGCTGGTCCGACAATATGCTGAGTCCGTCAATCGTTACTGGCTTGAACATTCCAATCTGCAATCGGAGTTTATTTTGCGAAACGAGTCCGGATCTGTTCGGGCGAAATTTTTTCAGGATCCGAACACACAAAAAGCACTAAGCAATGACCCCCAGCTCTGGTTTCACAAGGCATTCGTCAATGTATTAAGGGTGTATCCATATTTCTATTTCCATTACTTTTTCGAGCGCAACTACGCCAGGCTCGATAGTTTTCGGGAAATATGGGACAGCACGCCGCGGGTGTCGGCTGATGATCCCCATGAACTGCAGTATTTTGGACTCGATAAGCCAGCGACAGCGGAAATAGACCAGATTATCCGTGCGCCGAAAACACCAGTTTCAAAGCTGACTCATAAGTTTGATCTGTCGGCATGTCTTTCGGATTCCGTGATCAGAAGGCTGCAGGCAAACCACCTTGAATTGCTTTCTGGAAATTTGGTGAACAATTAGTACTACAACACTAAAATTTTCCTTGAGTTTGTGTCCGTGATATTACCGACGAAGAGCACTAATCACAGCAGTTAATCAGAGAAACATATGTACTCCAGAAGACAAGTATTGAAATTCTTAGGTTTGTTGAGCATGCCGTTTAACTCCAATGCAGCTGATTCACAACAGGCTCAGGACGATCAGAGCGCCGGAGATCAGGAACTTGATGTGATTATTGTGGGTTGCGGTGCTGCGGGTATGGCTGCAGCGCATTTACTCAGGCAAAAAGGCGTGAACTTTCAGATTCTTGAAGCGAATTCCAGATATGGCGGGCGATTGAAAGACAGCTACGAGCTGGGTGGCTTTCCAATTTCATTGGGCGGCGAATGGTTGCACGACGACCCTGGAGAATTGGATTTGATCATTAATGATGCCGATATCGACACTACAGAACTGACCAGGCCGTATTCTGCCGATGCCCGTGGGATGCATTTTCAAGGTGGTCGATCGACGCCTTATGCAGTGAACAAATATCTGGATCGGAAATTTGTAAACAGTTCATGGCTGGGTTTTTTTGAGCAGTACATACTTCCGGGAATCGAAACAGAAATTCGATATAACGTTGAGATTGAGCGGGTTGATTACAGTGGGGACGGCGTCCGTTTGACTGATTCCAACGGCAATCTCTATCGGGCCAACTGCGTCATCGTGACTGTACCGCTGAGAATACTGCAAACCGGTAAGATTGAATTCTCACCGAATCTGCCCGCGCAAAAACAAAGAGCTATCGATAAAGCCAAAGTTTGGGGCGGCATTAAAGTGTTTACTCAGTTCTCTGAAGCCTTTTATCCAACAGCGGTAACTTTTTCCGACAGCGATACAGCCGATGGTCAGAGGTTGTACTACGATGCGGCATATGCGCAGGATGTCGACGTCAATGTGTTGGGATTGTTTGCCGTCGGTAGACAGGCTGAGCGCTATCAGTCCGCCACAAAAAAGAAACTTGAGTCTTTGGTGCTTGGCGAGCTTGATGAGGTATTTGATGGCGCGGCCAGCAGAACCTACATCAAGCAAGTACATCAAAATTGGAGTGAGGCGCAATTTGCCGGGGGCGCTTACCTGCATGACTATTCAGCGCTTTGGATACCCAAAGCGCTGTCGAAGTCGGTGAATAAGAAACTTTATTTTGCCGGCACATCCTATTCGCGTCAGAATGACTGGAGTAGTGTGCACACCGCCACCCACTCAGCTCGGCGCGTTGTCAGGGAAATTGTGGGTTAGACAATAAGCAGTGATGGGTTAAAGACGGTCGCTCAAGAATCACTAAAAATTAGACAAACAACGAGCTTTGAATCGCTTGAGTTCTCAAGCTCAAGCGATTACACGTTCAGGAGCTTGACCCGCGTTTCATGTGACCCTGTCCAGGGGTGCTCGACGTCAACTTCGATAAAGTTATAGCGATCTTCGTCGTCAACAACCAGGTTGATATCTGATCTGCTCTTTCGATCAAATACTCCTGCAATTGGCATAAAAACTTGTGAGGCCTCAGACAACCACGAGGCCCACCATGCAAATGTGCTTACTGACAAAACAATATTCTTGCTTGACTTGAGAATGCAAAAATCCTCAACCGGGCTGTTTGAATAAACAATGCAGCTGTACTCTTCTACAAGTTTCCTTATCATTAAGTCGCTGGGATCTTCAGTGACAATGTAGATTTGATCCCATTCTTCGCTTTCAATAATTTCTTGATAAAACGAATAAGGAAGTGCGCAGTAACCACCATGAACGGTCTTCTTTTCCGGATGTTGCCAGATATCACCACTTCTGATTGAAATGGTCAGGTCTTTATCCCCGAACGAGTACTTATCCGAAGCAATTTTGTCGGTAACGCTGGTTTGTAGCCACTCTCGTATTTGATCTTTGTGATCTTTGTAGTATTCATATCGTTGAAAATACCCTTGAAGTCTGATGATTCGAGGCGTCTTTTTTTCAAAAATTTCTTCAAGGTTTACGATGTGACCTTCGAAAATTTCCGTCTCAAGCGCTTTGCTTGAAATCATGGGTTCTGATCTCTTAACACTGACAGCAGCGTCGAAATCAGGAATTTTCTGGCTAGAGAGATCAAACTGCAGTGCATCGGCAATTATTCTGCCGAAGCAATACTGGAAAAGTCGGTTCGCCAAACGTCCCATAAACTTGACTTCTACTTCCATTTTTGAGCCAGCCTTGATTTAAGGAGATTCGAATAGGTCATAGCCGAACAATATGATTTCAAAGTTCTAGGCAAGGTCCGCAATAGAGTGCATGTTGCGTGTGTTGACTGACGGGCGGACTGATTCTACTGAACAAATCAGTTTTAAAGAATGGTGAATCGC
>JBCCGE010000059.1:0-19102 GCA_039029455.1 Pseudomonadota bacterium
CGTAGTGGTACCCGCCGAGGCATTTCACTGAGTTGAGCGGATTCTCCGGATTGAGAAAAGCGATGCTAATAGTGTAGATCGGGTGACTTATCTTTTCCTTAAGATAGTGGATACGGCATTTTTCTAAGGGACGAGCTTTATGATTTGCTCTCAGCTTTCGATATCCGGCCCAGCCTTCATCCTCGGCCTGCCAGTATCTTGCCGCATAATGAAGTCCTCCCAAATCCTTTCCAATGCCGGGCTCGCCGCAGAACACATGCTGAAACCCTTTTTGTTGAAACCATGCCTGTCGCAGCTGCTGCACAAAATCTTCAAGATTCGTAGTTTTCCTGTAAACCCTGCCTGCGAGCGCATCGAAAATTCGTAGCAGGCTGTCTCGATTGCTGTCACTCAGCATCATTCTTTCAAAGTCCGTCGCGATCACAGGATCACCCCAGCCGCCGCAAAGTATCAACACGTCCAGATCTAAATCTGTAAGCCCGGGATCAACCGGGGCGTGTTTTGTACTCGGATCCTCATCGAAAAAAGGTTCAAAAGCCGACACTGACAGCGGCAGTAGAAGAATTAATGTCAGAACAGTTCGCATGTTTACTCAAAGCCAGGGATTGCTATCACCCTGTGTTCGCATGGTTTTCGGCGGAACTTCCCAGGATCCGCGCTTAAAGACGGAAGCCTATTCTGGATGATGTTCAATTAACATGAAATCTCATACCGGAGTTGAAGTCCATTTAAACAAACGTTCGATAGCAGCGGCGATGCGAAATAATTCTGCCTCTCCATGGGGCTTTCCAACCAGCTGAATTGCAAATGGCATTCCGCTGTCAAATCGCCCGCACGGAAGCGTGATCACAGGCAGCGACATCATTGTCGTCGCATAGGCGATACCCAGCCATCGATAGTAGTCGCAGATCGGTACGGTGGCGGAGTTCGGCGATTCCCCGAGTTGCGCAGACCCCGGATACCTCAGCGTCGCATCGACAGCCGACACACTCGTAGCCGGACAAATCAGACAGTCAACACCCTCCATAAAACGACCGGCGCTATCCACAATACGCCCTCTGGTTTTTTCGGCGCCGCGCAGTTCAGCGGAACTGAGCGATAACCCGCACTGAACGTTCCATTCAACTTCCGGTTTCATAACGCCTGGATTTTGCTCCAACAATGTTTCGAATGAAATCGCGTACTCGTGAGCCCTAAGGATGTCAAACGAATCGTGCACGTCTGTAAGATCCGGAGCACCGTCACACATCCGTATACCCTGCTGCTGCAAACGCTGTACGACCTTGCTGAATTCAATTTCCACATCAGCGTTGACCTCGGTAATGCCCAAATCCAGACTGAAGGCGATCCGGGCTGGCATCAGAGACTCCTGTGCGCAGGAGCGAAAGCCCTGCCCCGGATCGTCAAACAGAACATCAGCGAATAAAGCGAGGTCTTCAATTGACCGGGCCATTGGTCCCTGTTGACCCAGAACGCTGAACGGCAGATCCAGTGCGTCAGAGCTAATCGATCCAGGGGAGGGCCTCAGACTCGTGACGCCGCAAAACGCGGCGGGTGTTCTGAGTGATCCGGCCATATCAGAGCCGTGCGACAACCAGGCGCACCCGGATGCCAGAGCGGCCGCCGCCCCTCCGGACGAACCTCCCGCTGAGAAATCCAAATTCCGAGGGCTGCGGGTTACGCCGAAAACATCATTGAATGTGATTCCACCGGTCCCGAACTCCGGTGTGTTGCTTTTGGCAAAAACTACGCCCCCGCGTCGTTCAATGCGACGTACCAGTTTGTCAGATTTTTCCGGCACATGATCGGCATAGAGAGAACAACCATATGTGGTGCGGACACCCTTAACTTCGGTCAGGTCTTTAACGGCAACGGGCAGTCCGTGCAGCAGACTGGTCTCGGCGCCATCGTCATCATCGCCGAATTCAGGCATCCGATCGAGACACAGTGTCGGCAAGGCATTGATTGCGGAATCAACATCTTGCAGGCGCTCCCCGATATCAGCCAGCAACATTTCAGTTGTCACCTGATTGTTTTGCAGCATGGTGACAACATCGCACGCGCTGCGAGTCCACAATGGTCTGTCTTCGCTCATTTTCGGCCCATACCTGTACAGAGAGCTCAGTATAAATTATCAAACGGCGTCCCACCATTTGACGATAGGGCAGAACATTGGCTTTCCGGTTGCATTGACACGGTATTAGCAGTTCCGACAGACTCCGTTCAGCTCCACCAATGGCGAAATCTAATGAAGCCCAAACGCTGGTTCAATCCGGACAACAAACTGTTCCCCTATCAGGTTGGGTTCACCGCACCGCCTCACGACTTTGACGCAGCACCGTCTGACTTTTTGCGAATGTCTCCGCGTAGCATTGGAGTGCATGGCCGCATGCTGCATTTGCGTGGCTATGAGCACGAGCTTGCGCAACGCACCGACAACTTTCACTTGCTGGAGGAATTTGTAGAGTGCATGTCAAACAACGGCGTTGATGTCTGCGGGCAGGTTGGCACCAACTGGGTACACGCCGGTGGCAAGACGCCTGAGGAAATTGCCGCATTCCAGGAGCGTATGGCGGATGAATACCAGACTCCGCTGTTCATGGCGGGAAACTGTCTGGTGGAAGCATTGCGTGAAATCGGCGCGGAAAAGATTGCGCTGAATTCGGTGTACTACTGGCCGGACTGGCGTGATGGCATTTCCCGCTACCTTCGTGATGCCGGTTTTGATCTGGTGTATTCCGGAAATTTCGTCGATCAGGGCTTTTACGCCACGCAGCAGGAAGTCAATGATCTGGTCTGGGTATTCCCTGGCGAACTGGCGCAGAAATCCATGCAGTACGTTGCAGAACAGGCACCCAACGCCGACGCTATTGTCGTCAATGGAATGCCAAATTTCCGAAACCGTGACGGTATTCCCGAACGTATGTCGACTCTGGAATCCGGTATTGAAGAAACGATAGGCAAACCAATAGTGTCTTCGGACAGCGCTTTGTATTGGCGCATCTACCGGGAACTCGGGTTGGCTCCAGTCACCAGACAGGGCGCACTGCTGTCATCACTCGGAGGTTAAGACGAAATGCATCCGATCATCAAACTATGGGCGGTACCACGCTCAACTTCAACGGCATTCGAATGGATGATGCGTCAACGCGGCGACCTGATTTGCTTCCATGAACCCTATGGAGAAGCGTGGTATCAGGGAGAGGAACCTTTGTGGCCGAGACTCACTGCCGATTCTGTCAGAACCCCCGGATTAACGCTGAGCAGTGTGACTCAGAGGCTTATTGAGACCGCCGCTGAGAGCCCCGTTTTCAGCAAAGATTTCCCGCACTACATCAATCACATGTGGGATGACGAACTACTTAGTCTGTTTACGCATTCCTTCCTGATTCGTGATCCAGCCAAAACCATCACATCGATGTATGACAAGTGGCCGGATTTCCATGAAAAAGAGGTCGGATTTGCCGAGCAACGTGAACTGTTTGACTGGTATTGCGACAAACACGGCAATGCTCCCCCTACCATCGATAGCGATGATCTGCTTGAACAGCCGTATCAAATTGTGGAAGCCTGGTGTAAGGCGGTCGGCATTCCATTTATACCCGATGCGCTGACCTGGGAACCGGGCGCCCGTGACGAAGTAAGCTGGTGGGACGGCGGGTCTTTTCACGCCAACCTGCGCAATTCCGACGGTTTAAAACCGCAAAGAAGAAAGTACGTCAACCTGGAGGATGCGCCGGACCAGGTGAAGCAAATTCACGAACGCGTACAGGCGCATTATAAAGCGATGTATCCACACAGATTAAGGATCTGAGGCTTTCGGACTACGAGTCTAGCGACCGGTTTTCTATCGCACGTTTTAGTGCCATAGAGGCTTCAACCAGTGCCAGCACTGCAATCAGAACGAGCAGAAACTGAATGCTGATATCCACAATGATCCAGCCGGCGATCAGTGGAAATCCAAAAATGCCAATAAAATAGGTGAATGCAAATATCTGCAGTGTATGCGCCGTATAGTTGTTGTCAGCATCATTTGCAGCCATTGCGACCAACACAGGGTATGAAGCGCCGTAACCCACGCCGAAAAGAATGGCGACCAGTATAAAAAGACTCGGATTGCTGCCGGAAAACATAAACAACACAACGCTCGCAAACATAATGTACTGTAGTGCGGCAATCACGGCATATGGATTTCTGCCGCCGCTAAACCCGGTGAGCAACAGACGACAGATCACAACGGTAACGGTATAAAACAAAAAGAAGTTGGCGTAATCGAGCCCGCGTTCTTCTGCAAATTCGGTCTGAAAATTATTCATGCCTGCAAATACACTTGCACCGAGACAGACCATAATTAGCGGCACAATGGCTCGCGACCTGAAGACAGCAGATACGGACTCGATTGTAAGACTTGACCTCGACTCTGCTCCTCTTCCCTCTGACATCGCCTGAATTGCCGGACGCAGAATGTAGAAGAGTACGGCACTGATAATACAAACGACAGCGACAACAAAAAACGCCTGCGATGTAGGTAAACCGCGCTTCTCCATTATGGACGCCAGTACCGGAGACAAACCAAACCCGGCCATCATGAACACCGTATGCAGGGAAAACACCCGGACCCGTTCTTTTTCATCGCTAATCCGAGTCAGCACAACAGGAGGCAATGCGTAAAAAACGCCCCAGCCAAATCCAAGCACCACGCTTGCGATTACGATTGAGGCGCCGAGACTGTCCGCCATGCCAAATAGAAACAGGGATACGGCAATTGCCACACCAGAGAGTGAGAGGGAGGCCATCCGACCAATACGATCCGTTAGATGCCCGATGTAGTAAACACTGACCAGCGTGGATACAGTGGTGATGCCCAGAATCTGACCAACATCCTTTTCATTGGCACCAAAATTCTCAAACAGATTGGGTAACATAAATGTCAACCCATAGGTGCCGGCTTCCAGAAAAACAGCGATAAAGAACAAGCCGAAGACTAGAGGTTTTTGCATCGGTTTCTTCTAATCGAAATGTGTCGTCGCAAAGTGTTATGTCGTCACGCTGACGGGGAAATGACAAAGTGACGAGCACGCATCCTAGCAGCATAAAGAGACTGCGGTGGAGCCAGTTTCAAAACGGCGAAGGGTACAAAGACGGGTGCTGCAGATATCCCTTAAAGCAGCGGTGCGAGGTTAAAGAGTGACTGCCGAAAAGTCCTTTTTTCGGCAGTAATTGTCGAAAGCTTTTAGCTTTTAACTTTCTCGGCCCAGCGATCGGCCACGGCTTTCGCTGCATCTCTGCCGCCGAGACCAAAGGCCAGCGCTGCAGCGACCGCAATTCCACCCATGGTCAAACCAAAAGCCATGTTGACAATATTATCCGCCAGGCCCATCGCTCTCAGACCCATAGCGAGCACGAGACCGATAATGGCGAAACGCGCTATGTTGGCAATGCCTGCATTTCCGCTATCGACCAGTTTCTGATGCGCCATTGAACTCAGAAAATTTCCAATGATCAGGATCACACCACCAACGAGGATGCCACCACCAAATTCCAGAACTTTGGCAAAAATATTCGATATAACCTCGATACCGAGCGTATTCACCGCCGCTGTACTTGCAGTCAACATCGAGAAAAACATCACGGCTCCACCAACCAGCTTAATCGGTGTAAAGCTCTCACTGAACAGGCTCTGGGCACCGAGCTTTTCAGGCAGTGAATTGACCCCCATACCATCGAGCAAACCACTAAGCATGTAGACCACAAATTTCGCGACAAAATAGGCAACCAGCAGGATTATGCCGGCGCCAACAATATTCGGCACAGCCGCCATCAGTTTATTGATCATCTCCGACGCCGGTTCAGAGATTGACGGAATGTTCAGAACGCCCAGTGCCGCAACGACAATCGGCAACAGGATACCGCCGAATATAAACGCACTGCCAAACCCGGCAATCTTGAGCTCAGAGTTGCCTGTTCGCTCGGCGATTTGCTCATCAACCTGCCCAAGCCCCATGCCCACCAGCTCGGAGACAATTTTGGCAATAATCCAGCCCGCATAGCCTATAACCCCCGCACCGATGATGTTGGGAACCGCCCCAAGAAACTTGTTCAACATTTCTTTTAACGGTGCCAGAACATCGGTCAAACCGAAGTGCTGAAGTACCGCCATCAGGACAAATATCGTCAGAATGCCTTTTATCAGCGAAAGAATTGGAGGTACCAGACTGGAAGTCGTACCGTCCGCATTTTTTCTATTGAGAAATTCGACGCTACCCAGAATCTTTCTAAACACTCCAGTGATTATTTTCACCAGAAAAAGACCAACAATCAGTATAGCGAGACCGATAAGTGCCTTACCCAAAGTGCCGGATGCGGCGGGGCCCAGAAAGCCCGTCAGATTTTCTATCAGTTGATTCATATTATTACCTCTCGTATGTGGATTTCATAATTCGAGAACGCGTGGATTCCGAGTACCAACATCCAGATTTTTGGATCACAAGCGAACCGGCAGGGTCTATCTCCTGCAGCGCGTCAGTATGGGTGCCGCGTATGAATCAATCCTGAAAGCTGACTGAACCTGAAATGAATGTGGTAAAAAGGACTCGTCTGTTTACAACTGATTACACTTTGGAGGCGATGAGAAGTGACTGATGTACGACCTAACATCCTTTTTATTCAGGCCGATCAGATGACAGCTTTGGCGTTGAAAGCGTACGGCAACCGTTTCTGTCATTCGCCCGCGCTGGATCGACTTGCAGATACGGGCGCGGTTTTCGAGAACGCCTATTGCAATTTTCCCCTCTGTGCACCTTCCAGATTTTCTATGGCCGCCGGGCAGTTGTGCTCACAAATCGGCGCCTTCGACAATGCGGCTGAGTTTCCGGCGGAGATACCGACATATGCTCATCACCTTAGAAGGCTTGGATACCACACAGCGCTGTCCGGAAAAATGCACTTCATCGGTCCCGATCAGTTTCACGGCTTTGAGGATCGCCTGACCGCGGATTTGTATCCTGCCGATTTCAGCTGGGTGCCGAACTGGTCAAACGAAGGCAAACGCGACACCAACGATCCACGCTCTGTCACTATCTCCGGGCTGTGCAGCCAAAGTCGACAACTCAACTTTGATGAAGAAGTTACCGATAAAGCCGTTCAGTTCCTTCAAAGCGAAAGAAAGCCCGGGCAGCCGTTTTTTCTCCAGGTGTCCTATACACATCCCCACGAGCCTTATCTGTGCCGACCGGAATACTGGGCGCTTTATGACGACGCGTCGATCGCAGCTCCTCGTGTTCCTGCTTTGAACGATGACCAGTACGACGCGCACTCAAAGCGATTGTTGCAGGACTTCGGCATGTGGAATCACAAATTTTCTGATGACGATATTCAAAGATCGCGCAAAGCTTATTTCGGTTCGATAAGCTTTATTGACGATCAGGTCAATCGGTTACTCGATACGCTTAAGCAGTTAGGACTAGACCAGCACACTGCAATTGTTTTTACCTCTGACCACGGCGACATGCTGGGCGAACGCGGCATGTGGTTTAAAAAACACTTTTACGAACCATCACTCCGCGTTCCGCTGTTTGTCAACGCACCGTGGATTGCGCCGTGCCGTATCCCGGGACCCGCTAGTCTGGTTGATCTTCTGCCGACGTTTTGCGATCTTGCGGGCGATGATCTGTACCATCAATCAAAGGAACAACTGGCTGGCGAAAGTTTACTGCCACCGACTAAAGACACCAGTGCTTTTGATGATCGGATTGTCTACGCAGAGTATCTGGCCGAAGCAACATTGTCACCAATCGTGATGGTGCGTCAAAACCACTTGAAACTTGTTTACTCGGAAACGGATAAGCCGCTGCTGTTCGATTTGCAAACTGATCCGGATGAGCTTGAAAATCTTGCCGATCAATCCGAATACGATCACACGCTCAGTCATTACATCACTCATATACATGAGCGTTGGGATTTGCCGGGTCTTGCGCGTCGTATTGTCGAGAGCCAGCAAAGACGACTACTGATCAGAGAGGCTCACCGGCAGGGTGAAGAGGTGCGATGGAATCACGATGAATCGCCAGGACAGAAAGTTCAGTGGTACCGAGGTGTCGGCGGTTACAGCGAATGGGCCTTTGATTACGAGCCTGTCCCCTGATCGTAGTCTGGTCGCACTCGTATATGTTTTCATTCGCATTTGCGCATTGAACGATCTTAAGCGTATAGTTAACCTGATTGACCCGGTACTCACCGGTTTCTACAAATTGGTGTTGCCGTTTAGCTAGTCTAATAACCAACAACGGGAGGCATCTATGTCCAGTGACACCCAGTCCGACTCCACACGGTCAGACTATAAAATGGGAAGTGACAATATCCGGCCGATGGGGCTCGATATTCACAACCCTGTATTCTTGGTTTCGGCCGGTATCATCGTATTATTCGTGATACTTGCGCTTTCGTTCCAGTCTGCTTCAGCCGAATTTTTTGGCTGGCTGCGCCCATTTCTCACGCGTGAATTCGACTGGTTTCTTGTAATCGCTGTCGACATCATGCTCATATTCTGTCTGGCACTGATATTTCTGCCTGTCGGGTCGGTGAAAATTGGTGGCAAGGACGCAACGCCGGACTATTCCTACGCCGGATGGATCGCGATGCTATTTGCCGCGGGTATCGGCATAGGACTCCTGTTTTTTGGCGTACTCGAGCCGGTGTACTACACCTATGCCGAGGGCGGTGCCGCCACACCACTTGGTATCGATCCGTCTATTGAAGGAAATGAGTACATAGGTATTGTCGGAACCGTTCATCACTGGGGACTAGGCGGATGGGCGGTCTATGCTGTCGTGGGCTTAAGTCTCGCGGTGTTCTGCTACAACAAAGGATTACCTCTGACGCTGCGATCCGCGTTCTATCCCATTTTGGGAGAAAAGGTATGGCGCTGGCCCGGACACGTTATCGACACGCTGGCCGTGTTCGCCACACTATTTGGACTTACAACCTCACTTGGACTCGGTGCACGTCAGATCGCCGCAGGAATGTATGACGTTTTCGGGATCGAACCAAGCAACACTGTGGTTGTTCTGCTCATCGTGGGTATCACCATAGTAGCGTTAGGGTCTGTTTTAGCCGGCATGGATAAAGGGGTTAAGCGACTGTCCGAAATCAATATGGTGATGGCGATCTGTCTGTTCTTTTTTGTTCTGTTTCTGACAGGTGTAGGTACCGCGCTGGTACGATATTTTGACGTAATGGTCAGATACGTTGTCGAGCTCGCTCCTCTGTCCAATCCCTTTGGGCGAGAAGACACGAGTTACTTCCACGGCTGGACGACGTTTTATTGGGCGTGGTGGATCGCATGGTCTCCATTTGTGGGTATGTTTATCGCCCGAATTTCTAAAGGTCGAACTGTGCGGGAGTTTGTGCTTTGCGTACTGATCGCGCCAACTCTGGTATGTGCTTTATGGATGTCCACATTTGGTGGCGCCGCAATTGACATGATCAATAGCGGTGGTGGTCAGGGCATCACTGCCGTTGTGGTTGATTCGTACAAGCCAGAAATTTCACTGTTCCGGTTCCTCGACCAGCTCCCGCTTTACAGTGTAATCGCGCCGATTTCCCTTATTTTGATTGTGATCTTTTTTGTCACCTCATCCGACAGCGGCTCTCTGGTTATCGATACCATTACCGCAGGGGGCAAAATGGACGCGCCAAAAGTTCAGCGCGTTTTCTGGTGCACACTCGAGGGTCTGGTGGCCATCGCGTTGCTGCTCGGAGGAGGGCTCGCTGCGCTACAGGGTGCCGCGGTATCCACAGGCATTCCATTTACGCTGGTGGTACTAGCAATGTGTTACACCGTTTACAAGGCACTGCAAACCGAAGAGCGGTAGAGCATTACCGGGTCAGGGCGTATAGTCGCACTCTCAGACTAACCGCTGGAGTGCAACTTGCGGGTTAGCCCTGACCCGTATCTATCCACCAAACCCGCCGATCCATGAATACTTCTTTTGATCTCCACCGTGCCCGATCGGAAACACGGGCATGCGACTCTATTATCCATTTCAACAATGCCGGCTCATCGCTGATGCCAGCACCAGTCAGTGACTATCTGGTGGACTTTCTGCGTATGGAGGAAACAATCGGTGGTTATGAATCAGTCGAACGTGAATCAGCTGCATTGGAAAACTTTTATTCTGCCACCAGTCGACTGATTAACTGTAAGCCGGACGAGGTGGCGTACGCGGAAAATGCCACCCGGGCCTGGGATATGGCATTTTACGGACTCTCTTTTCAGCCAGGCGATCGAATACTGACCACCGTGTCGGAATACGGTAGCAATGTAATCGCTTACAACCACCAGGCTCAGCGTACAGGTGTCGAAATCGTATTTGTTCCTGACGACGACCACGGTCAGATCGATATCGATGCGCTAAAGTCGCTTATTGATGATCGCGTTAAGCTGATATCGATCAGTCAGATTCCAACCGGTGGGGGGCTGGTGAATCCGGCAGCAGAGGTCGGAAAGGTCGCGAACGACGCCGGCATTTTGTATCTGCTGGATGCGTGTCAGGGTGTTGGCCATCTTCCCGTTGATGTGGAAGCGATTGGTTGCGACATGTTGAGCGCCACGGGGCGTAAATTTCTTCGTGGGCCCAGAGCAACCGGTTTTCTCTACGTTCGGGAATCGGTTATGGACCGGGTCACGCCGCCATTGCTGGATCAGCACGCGGCCGATCTAATTTCACCAACAGAATACAGAATAGCGGCAGGTGCACAACGCTATGAAAACTGGGAGCAGTTTTTCGCTGGCAAGGCTGCGCTGGGTGTCGCAATAGATTATGCGATCGCCTGGGGACTGGACAGTATTCGCGACCGGATTTTCAACCTTGCCGATTCACTTAGAAACAAACTCAGCAAAGTGGACGGCGTCGAGTTAACCGACCTTGGCGAGAAAAAATGTGGAATTGTGACCTTTCGAACTCGACAGCAAACTGCCGCAGCGATCAAATCGGAAATGAAGCGACGCAGGATCAATGTATCCGTATCAGACGGATCCGGCAGCCTGGTATCGTTTCAGCCCAGAGGCATAGAAAGTGTTGTCCGTGCGTCCGTTCACTATTTCAACACAGAAGATGAGATCAATACATTTATCGACGCACTGAATGAAGTAATCAGCTAAAGAATCTCTGAACAAATTTTGAACTGAGCATTTGAGTTCAAAATTTCAAGCACACTTCGCAATATAACGACTATTGCAAGCGTGTTCTGCCTTTATCCTGAAGTCTTAGATCCCAACCTGTTTCACCCGGACTTATGCAGAAATTCCCTAAAGTACCGAGACCAAAGCATCAGACGTTTTCTGCCAGCGTTGGTCCCGCACCCCGAACGCGGGTCTGCCGCATATATCTCCGGTACCTGTCAGCGTCGTAGCCGCAGCCCCTGTGTAAAAGACACCGATTGTCCCATAGCAGTACATCACCCACCTGCCACTGGTGGCGATAGATAGATTCGCCGCGCGAAGCCTGCTGTAGCAGTTCGTGTAACAACGTCCGTGCTTCCTCTGTTTCGATTCCCTCAATATCTCTGGCGTGGGAGCCGATGTATAAATTCTGTTGACGGGTTACCGGATTTCGCCTGATCAATCGTTGACGAACGGGATACATATACATTCGTTGTCCTTCATTGACCGCGTCCTCACTGACTTTGGTTCTGGAGTAGATATAGTCATGAACTACCACCATCCCTTGCAAACGACTCTGCGTGTCCTGATCAAGTCGATCAAACGCAGATCGCGTGCTGATGAATTCTGTATCCCCACCTTCATCGGGGACTTCATAAGCACAAAGAATGGAATACAAACTCGGCACCTCCCGAAAAGAACTGTCCGAGTGCCACATTTCATTTCCTCTTCCGGATCGCACCCCTCGATTTTGATTGCCAAGCTTGGACCCGTTTTCATCCACATTACCTACGGTACCCAGATAGGCGATTTCACCGCGACCATAGTAAGCCGTGTGCTCTTCCTCCGGCACACCGAAGTATTCGGTAAAGGCAAGATGAGCATCATCGTTCATGTGTTGTTGTCGAAACAACAATAGCGAGTATTCGTTTGCCCAAAGATCAATCTGCTTCACTTCCTCTCTCGAAAGTTCGCTTGCCAGATCGACCTCGCGGACTTCTGCGCCAAATTCCGGATGCAGTGGCGATATTTGCATGAGTTTTTACGTGGCACGGTGATAATTCCACCAAGCTTAACCCGGTTTCAGGGAAACTGAATCACTTTTAAACTTATATCGATTGACGAGTACCCTGCTCTCTTTTAGCGTGCCGGCACACGAATATTGAGCGTATACCATGACCGATACATCACTTCTTTTCATAGCCGGTGAGTGGCAATCAAGCGACGACTCCGTCATCAACATCAACCCATCCGACCTTTCCGACATTGTCGGACGTTATTCCCAGGCCAGTCGTGAGCAGTTGGCACAGGCGATGGAAAGCGCACGGAATGCCCAAAAAATATGGGCGAAAACCGGACTTGAAAAACGGTACGGTGTTTTGATGAACATCGGTCAGGCACTCATCGATAATTGTGAATCGCTGGGCACTTTGCTCGCGCGAGAAGAGGGGAAAACGCAAGCGGAAGGCAAAGCAGAAGTATATCGGTCAGGTCAGTTCTTTACCTACTATGGGGCAGAGGTTTTGCGACAAACTGGTGATGTGGTCGAATCAGTCAGGGACGGCATTGAAGTTGATGTCCGTCGGGAGCCTGTTGGCACGATTGCAATCATCTCACCCTGGAATTTTCCTATGGCAACGGCTGTATGGAAAATTGCACCTGCAATTGCCTTTGGAAATGCTGTCATCTGGAAGCCCGCAAATCTGGTTCCCGCCTCAGCAGTCGCGCTGACTCGAATTGTTGCTGAACAGGATATCCCCGCTGGACTGTTTAATCTGGTGTTGGGGTCCGGTACAACCATCGGTCAGCCGCTGGTCGAAAGTACGGAAATCCAGGCAATCAGCTTTACCGGTTCCGTGCCGGTAGGCAGACATATCGCACAGTCGGCTGTTGAAAATTTCACCAGAATCCAGCTTGAAATGGGGTCAAAAAATGCGCTGGCGGTAATGGATGATGCCGATCTGGATCTGGCAGTGAGCTGTGCGCTGAATGGAGCATTTGGCAGCACCGGTCAAAAATGCACAGCCTCATCCCGACTGGTCGTGCACAAAGCGGTACACGACGAATTTGTCGACAGACTGGTTTGCGGAGCCGAGGCCATGCGAGTCGGGCACGCGCTCGATCCCAGGACTCAGATCGGCCCGGTTGTCAGTGACGTTCAGCTTCAACAAAATCTTGTAAACATTGAGCTCGGCAAATCCGAGGGGGCGGAGCTGCTCTGCGGCGGTAAACGTGTGCAGCGTGAAACCGACGGTTACTTCATGTCCCCTGCTGTATTTTCGGGGACTTCAAACCAGTGGCAAATTAATCGCGACGAATTATTTGCTCCGATCGCCTGTGTCATCAAAGTGGATTCTTATGACGATGCCCTCGAAACCGTAAATGACACACGCTTTGGCCTGACCGCCGGCATCATGACGAACAGTTTATCCCGGGCCAGTGATTTCCGTAGCAATGCTCGCACCGGATGTGTCATGATAAATCTTCCCACTGCGGGTACAGATTACCATGTGCCATTTGGTGGCAGAGGTGAGAGCTCGTATGGGCCTCGTGAACAGGGTCAATACGCGAAAGAGTTTTATACTCACGTTAAAACCGCATACATCAGTCCAGGATCACCCGTTTAGAAATGAAAAAGACGCCCTACAGAATTGACGGACTCCAGTACGCTAACTGGTCTGAAAAAATTTTTCAGGAGATGCGGATCGGGCAGATGGACGCGGTTCACGTAACCATTGCCTATCACGAGAACTTTCGTGAGACCATCGCCAATATTGAAACCTGGAACAGCTACTTTGAACAATTCCCGGATCTTATTATTCACGGCAAAACCGGTGACGATGTTCGGCGGGCAAAGGACACTGACCGTACCGCGATTTTTTTCGGCTTCCAAAACCCTTCACCTATCGAAGACGACATCCGTTTGATTGAAATTCTGCATGCTCTCGGCGCCCGATTTATGCAGCTTACCTACAACAACCAGTCATTGCTGGCCACGGGGTGCTACGAATCTGAGGACCCCGGGGTAACACGAATGGGGCGGGAGGTAATCGAAGAAATGAACCGCATCGGACTTGTTGTTGACATGAGTCACTCCGCGGAACGCTCTACACTGGACGCTATTGAAATCAGCAGGCGTCCGATTGTTGTCAGCCATGCTAACCCGGCATTCTGGGCGCCCGCTTTAAGGAACAAGTCCGAAACTGTTTTGAAAGCACTCGGAAAAACCGGGGGCATGCTGGGTTTTAGTCTGTATCCACATCACCTGAAAGATAAAAGTGAATGCACGTTGCAAAGCTTCTGTGAAATGATCGCACGCACCGCTGAGATTATGGGGGTTGAGCATATTGCTCTGGGCTCGGATCTTTGCCAGGATCAGCCGGATTCGGTTGTGGAGTGGATGCGTGTCGGTCGATGGACAAAAAAAATCGACTATGGAGAGGGCTCGGCAAGCAATGCCGGATTTCCACCTATGCCAGGGTGGTTTGGCGGCAATACCGACTTTGGTAATATTGAAAAAGGGCTGTCAGAGGTCGGCTTTTCCAGTCAGGATGTCGACAGCATCATGGGTGGGAACTGGCTGCGTTTCTTTGATGAAAACTTTTCTTCACAAACCTGAACATGTCCACATCCTGTAGTCATCACAACACCTATCCGGAAGCGGCTTCGTTCCGACGGACACCTGAAACAGTGATGAAGCTATCCCGGATGGGCAGTTTTCATCAGACCCGGTTGTCATTTATGCGTGTGCTGCTGCGTCGGCTAAGGCAGGGTCAATGGAAGTTTAAACGGTCAGCATGGGAGATTGATGACGAAGGCTTTGGACACGCGGTCTACACAATCTACCATCTGGATCAATCGTACTCACTTGTTGCGTTTTCTCATGAACTGCCTGACCACATGCGTTCTGACCGGGTCATCGCAACCGCATGGGACGCCACGTTTACCTTGTTTGACGGTATACCGGAATCTGCCGATATTGAACGTCTGTCGGCAAATGTACCGAAACAGGAAGCCGGCCGAGTCAGCGACAACGAGCTGAGCCTGTCACGTGCAAATCGCTCTGTTCGTCTGTGGAATCACGTCATCGACAGTCTGGCAGCAGGCGCGCAACCCGGCATGGAACAGCTGGAATCTGTTGGCTATCTGGTACGAACCACTGCCGTGTACGGATCGGGGAAATTTGGTGCAGCAGACCGAGTTGCCATATCCGATCGCAGAGAACTGTGTTCGCCTTTCCAGGCCGAACTGTTATCTGTCTGGCTGATTCGTGCTTTTTCGATTGACCTTGTTGAACATATTGCAAAACAGAAAGGCGGCAGCGACGCCACTGTGCTGGATCCGGCGATTCGACGAAGGATTGGTGTTGGCAATTCGACCGGACTTGGCATGGCACCCTTCCTGGTAAACCACCCCACATTGATTAATAACTGGATGATGGCGCGCGAGGAAGCATTTGCCCGGGTCCGATCCAGAGAATCAGCGTCAGTGTCTGAAATTGCCGAGTTCCGAACCGAACTGCGAAACGCGGCGAATCACGTTTCCCAATGGCAGTCGGATCACCCGCTACAGCGGGAAAAACTGTCCGCTCTGAAACGAGACCTCGAATCGCTGCGGGCTTACGCACGTGAAGGAAATTTGAACCAGAACTATCCCTGGGATCATTGCTACCGATGGTGTGAACAACACCTTTCCGTTGAAGCTCAGGAGTACTGTCTTTCAATGATGCTGGAACCATTTGGTCATGTAGTGGATGAACTGGCTGAATGCATGGATGCAGACGAGCATTTTCACTTCCATATTAACGGGGAAATGACGCTGGGAGAAGTGCGCTCAATCATTGAAAACCAGTGTCAGTGGGCCACCGCTATCGATTTCGAGAACCCGGAAAACCGTGCACGATTCTGGTACACCTCTGCGGAAAAACTCGAGCCCAGACTCGGCGAACGATTTAAAGAACCTGGATCAGAGTATGAGCAGCCGCTGTGCATCGGTTACTACATCAGCAAACTCGCGCAGTCTCTGCGGGAACAGCCGGGTCATATTAGGATTTCCGACTTTCTGCTGGAGAATCCGCAGTTTCGCCACACGATTCGAAGAGTGCAAAACCTCCAGTCCCATCCTTTTGCTGAAATCCAGGATAATCTGATCGCCAAAGAAATGCTGCCAATTGATCTTCTCCGATGCAAGTTGTCTTTTTTTGGCGCCACAAAATTTGATCCCCGGTCGGATCGATGGGTTCGAATTTGCATGTATCAAAACGCACCTTATCCACACGAGTTGCTGACGTAGTTCGGCGCTATGGTTGCAATCACACTGGCGGAAGTCGAATCGTCGATTCGAAAGTGCGCACAGGCAAAACAGTTCAGCTGGGGACTGTCTGAGGAAGCGGGGAAATCTGCCCGATGGCTTGCTGCTTTTGGTCTGCCGGGCCCGGAGCAGGCGTACGCCTATCTTGCGGGAACCACGGGAAATGACAGTTATGCGATGCGTCCAAACCTGCATGCGAGCAGCTGGCGATCCGTCACAGGCGCACTTTGCCCGATTATCGGTGGTGCCGCCGTCTCAGATCGAATTGCCCGGATTCTGCAGTCGGATGGCCTGACTCTGGAAAACGTCGTATTTCCAACAATACTGATGGGAATTGTCGGACAAACGAGTCGGGTCACAGGTGTGCCAATATCTATAAGCTTCAGCGAGACGCCGATACTGTGTGTCCCGGAAGGTATCGTTTGTAACGTCGACGAAATCAGGTTTCCAGAACATGCGAAAACCGTGATCATCACGCGATTCTATGAGCGGGTGCCACAGGTCATCAAGCCGAAAACGGGGGCCTATTCTGTCGACTCGTCACTTTGGGCAGACATCGATGCACTCGCCAGTGAAACTTATGCACCGGCCACAGAAGAATCACGATCCGGCGCTGGAGCCGGGTTGACTGACAATGACTGACGTGGGCGCTGGCCCGCCGGAAAATTCAATTGACAGATTCTGTAGCGAGCACTCATTATCAGCTGATCGAATAAACCCACGTTCATTTTCAGTTTTTCTGAATCCAAGATGGTATGACTCAGCATATCAAGCTATCCCATCTCAGAGTCTTTGCCGAAGTTGCGGATGCCGGCAGCATCAGCGTCGCTGCCGAGCGGTTGTTCCGCTCTCCTTCAGCGATATCGATGATGATGAGCAATCTGGAAAGTCAGCTCAACAAGCCACTGTTTGAATCGGACGGGAAATCGCGACTCACTCCTTTTGGACAGTTTGTATTTGAATCCGCAAAACAGCAACTCGATCAATACGATCGATCGGTTAACGCGATTCTGGCATTCGCCAATAATGAACTTGGACGCGTGGAAATCAGTTCGGTGCCATCTTTCGCACTGGCGTTTCTGCCACAACTGCTAAAGTTGTATCGAACACACTATTCCGGTGTTGATATCGCAATCCGGGATGGCAGTACACGACAGATTCATCAACAGCTGATTTCCGGAAAAACTGACATCGGGATTACAGGTCCACCTCAAAACGAGAGAGATGTAGTATTTACAGCGTTGCTGACAGACGACATGGGTATTGTCTGTCGCAACGATCACCCTCTGTCGCAGATTGAGTCGCCACTGGAGTGGAAAGATGTGGCGAACTTCCCCTTCATTGTGAACGGAACATGTCGACACATTCAATCCGAATCATTCCGGAAGATTGTTGCCGCTGCAGAAATGGAGGTGGAGAATACGACATCGCTGCTGGCGATGGTCGGCGCCGGTTTGGGTATCACCACACTGCCGGCATTGGCGGTTCCGAAAGACAATGACACACTGATTTTCAAATCAATGGCAGACAGCAACTTGTCTCGTTTAATCGGAATTAGCCTACCGGCAAAACGAACCCCCACGCCTGCAGCTGATGCCTTTCGGCGCCTTATCATTGAGCACTTCCAATTCGATACATCGGCAAACGCGACAACCAGCGCGACTAAAACTCACTTGTGAGATGTGGTGTAGCGATCAGAATTGCTTCAATAAATCTGAAGGCAAGCTTGATTTATTCTGATTGATTGAAACCTTTGATTATCTGATACTATGTTTGTGAAAGGTTCGTCAAAGTCGCTCTCAGATTATTTTTTGGCCTGCAAATACGGCTACCATCGCGCTCAGACCGACTTTTACGGTTTTTCTATAAAAATCCAATACTTATACACACCCTAGGAATGCAATTATGGCTCTTAAACCCCCATTGACAGATCTGGATATCAATTTTGCCGATTCCGGATTTTATAGCGGCTTTAACAAGATGGTCGCCCTGGTTTCCAAAGTAATCATCGCGCTGATTGTTGTCTGGTGCGTAATCAGCCCGGAATCTGCCGGAGCGGTTCTTGGCAAAATTAAAAACTGGTCGTTTTCAAATCTAAACTACTACTACACATGGGCCGTTGGATTTTTTGCTGTCGTCTGTGTCGCAATAGCGGTCTATCCACCGTGGGGCCGAACCAAGCTGGGAACACCTGACGGACAACCGGAGTTTTCCAATTTCTCCTGGTTCTCAATGATGTTCGGTGCCGGCATCGGTATTGGCATGCTGGGTTACGCAACAGGTGAGCCAATGTGGCATATGGGCGATAACCCGGAAATCCGCATGAGCGCCGACCTTGTCAAAGCATCACTCGCATCAGCGAATATCGCTCTTGCCGAAGGCGCTGATATCTGGGCCGAATACAGTAGTGCAGTTCAGGCGGGAACAGTTGCCGCAATCGATGGACTGGTGATGCCCAAAACCGAATCTGCCGTTGAATCTGTATACCGTTACTCGTTCCTTCACTGGGGACTAGGCGCCTGGGCGTGTTACGCGCTGGTTGGTATTTCACTTGCGTTCGTCTCATATTCGAGAGGCTTGCCGCTGACGATTCGCTCGACCCTGACGCCACTGTTCGGTCGCAGTCTTGAA
>JBCCGE010000060.1:0-18725 GCA_039029455.1 Pseudomonadota bacterium
GTCGGAACACCCATCATTGTTGTCGCTTCCAGCAGATGCTTCTTGACTGTATCGACGTCAAATCTGCTCATCCAGATTATCGACGCGCCGCTCAGGAGACAGACATTAACGGCGACGAAGAGACCATGGGTGTGAAAAATCGGCAGCGCATGGAGCAGGCGGTCCGACCGTTCAAAGCACCAGTAGTCTGTCAACACTCTGGCATTGCTGAGCAAATTGCCCTGAGTCAGCATGGCCCCCTTGGATCGTCCGGTCGTGCCCGAGGTGTAAAGAATCGCAGCAAGACTCCCGGTATCCGCATCGACGGTTTCAAAGTTGCCCGAAAACTGCCGCGTTTTCGCCATCAGTGATCCTTCGCCTTCTTTACCCAGAGTTGACAGCGTTATTCCAAAAGCCTGTGCAACAGATTCAAAAAAATTCAGTTTTCCTGGGTCACAGATGAATGCCCGGGCGCCACTGTCCTCAAGAAAATACTCAACTTCAGCAGGTGTATAGGCAATATTTAATGGAAGAAACACAAGACCAGACTGCACGCAGGCTGCGTACACAGCCAGTGCCTCCACTGATTTTTCGACCTGGAGCGCGATTCGGTCTCCTTGTCTGAGCTCTGATTCGAACAGCGCATTCGCGACTCGACCGGCAAGCGTTACGAACTCTTTAAAGGTGATTTTTTGACCGTCCGTGGTGTGAATAAACACCGCCTCTGAGCGTGCGTGCGGCGCAAACAAAGCATCGTAAAGTTCATTTGCCATTTTGAATTTCGTGTGTCAACGACCTAACGGAGAAAAACCTCTGCAAGCACAACCCTTTAGTGTCGTGCTCTCAGGACAACACTCCGCATTGTAACCAAATCTTCAAGAGCAGTCGGTTGCAACGATATGCCAGCGCAAGCAACCCACGACCGTTTTCAACCACGAACCCTTTTCGGCCTGTATCTGTTCGCACTCGACAACGAAAAGGAGCAATCTCAGTTTCGTTACCCGATAAGTGCAGCGTGAAGGCTGTGGTGTCTATTGATCTGAATTTGGGCGGCTCCTGATAAAACGTTTTTGTGCATTCAAATAGAGCGTCAGACCGATAGCAGCAACAACCAACAGACATTGGAGCATCACATCATAGCCCCCCAAAGACCAGATCAATGAGCCGAGCAAGGGTGCCGAAGCAGACCCTGCCAGATACACCAGTGACAACGTGCCTGACTTTGCACCAAATTTTTCTCCACCCAAAAGCTCGCGGGCTATCACAGGTCGAATGACACTCACCATGCCGTAAGCGCCGCCAAACAAAATCACGAATATCACTAAAAAGGCCGGAACAGACCCGGCCCCAATAAGAAAGACAATGGAAAGAGCCATTAGTCCGAAACAGCAGACCACAATACCGTGATTTGAAATGTAGGGTTCAGCCACCATCATCGCCAGTCGGCCCGCCACCTGCATCGGACCGATAAAAGATATCGCCATAACCGCAATTTCAGGGTGCAGATTGCGTTCATTCAGTAGGGGCAACAGGTGATGCAGCGCCGTGCCATGCGTAATTGCAACCAGACCAAATGCTATCGCCAGCGACCAGAATACAGGAGACCCCAGATAAGGGTCGTACCGTCGGTGCTGATTCTGTGTATCGATTACTCTTGCATCACCGGTCTGTTCGACCCGTCTGCCGCCAACCCACATCAATGGCGCCACAACAAATATCGCCAACCCCGCAAAAACCAAAACTGTGGTTTGCCAGCCGAAATTACTGGAAACAGCATGCGCAACAGGGAAGCTCACCGTACCTGCAAATCCGGCCACAAGGGTAATGAAAATGATCGACCTTTTGGCCTGCGTTCCTCTGGCTCGGGTAATCAGAGCAAAGCACGGCTCGTACAAACACCCGGACATGCAGATCCCAATTCCAATCCACAGCCCATAAAACTGCCAAAGCTGCGACACAAAAACCAACGCGCCCAGCATCAGCCCTCCACACACTGTCGAGAGCGTCATCATCAGCGCCCCTCTGCCCGCATCTACCAGTTTGCCGTAGACAGGAGAACACAGCGCAGAAGCAAAAACAGCTGCGGTCAGCGCGCCTGTCAAATCCGCACGGGTCCAGTTGAATCCGCGCTCCCAGTGCAGCAGCAGTGCGGGAAAGCTGTAATACAGACACGCCCAGACCAGAGTCTGAGCAAGGGCAAGCGCAAGTATAGGACGGTCGTTCACAAATCCGGATTAGGTGAGGAGTTCAAAACAGCAATATGCATTGAGTGTCTGCACACTCGCATAAACCGGTTGAGTGCATGAACAGCAATGCATTTGATTCAGGTTCCAATCCATCATTGGGCGAAGTCGCTTCATTTTTGATCCGGGCCTGCCAAAAGTCCAGACCCACCGCAATTCAAAGACCAGAGACGTCTACCGAACCTTTGAGTCAACCCTATCCGCGCGCCCGCGAAGTCCCAATCGCCAACCGTGCCAGATCATCTCTGCATTCGTGAAGCGATCGAAATAGGTGAGTCAGGACATGGAGAATAAGCAAGTTGTGGATTATGCTTCGGTCCCTGATCCCGGCACTCCCGGATCGACAACCTCGTTCACCGAATCCACTCGTTCAACAGAATCATGATCCGCCGTATTCAGCGAAAGCTGTTGCCGTTCAACATAGACATCGTCAACAGAGAGTTTGCGAGTGGATGGGCGTTCAATCGACTGATGCCGGGCAGGCCAGCAACCATCACTTTCAAATCAGGTGGACGGATTGTTGGCAAAGCCCGGTGTGATCTCGAACGGCCGGATCTGGTCGAGCAAAATTTGCACAGATCCGGGTATGCAGGGTTCGAGTGCGTGTTCGAGTCACCGCTCTCGCACGAATCAGGTGAATCGCTCACGATCCACATAAACGGCTCTCCGTTGTCAGCAACCCGTTTTGAAATCAGCACGCTACCGAACGTATTTACTCCGGAACGGCCGCTGTTTTTCATGCACATCCCGAAAACAGCGGGCACGTCATTCAATAATGTTCTGCAGCAGTACTTTGCTCAAGGTAAAAGTCATATCCATATTCAGACTTCATCACTCGAACAACAGAAGTCAATGGCTGACAGCGGGCACTTCCTGTCCGGGCATCTGACCCTGGAGCACGTCTCAAACATATTTGGCAATAAGCATGCCGTGGATTTACACAGCATCCTGCGAGACCCCGCCAGACAACTGCACTCGCACATTGGTTGGGTTATGGGTATCGCCAGGGACCGCAACAGCGGTTTTTACAAAAAACACCATCAGCTTGTGCAAAAGATGGGGCGAGATCTGTTTTCCACCGACCTGTCAAAACCCGAAAACCTAAGCGACCTGGTCAATAATCTTGATGGATTTCAAATCGATTTTTTTGACAACATTCAAACCCGATATTTTCTGGACTATCGTCCTGACCGCGTTTCGCAGAAAGACTGTCAGGCTGCTCTCTCGAATCTGAGTCGAATGACGTCCGTTGGAACGACGGAAAGTTTCGCCGCGTATGTCGAAAACTTTTGTACGTTATACGGGATCGACACAATTCCGCAGACGACGGTGCACAATCCCTCAAAAGTACACCCTCTTTTCGATATTAATGACAGCGTGCTGGAAAAAATTATTGAGCCGCTGATCCGTTACGACAGGCAGCTCTATTCAACGGTATCTTCCCTCTCAAATTTCGCCCCTTAAGCCGAATGAATGGCAACCTCGGGTTTTACAGAACAGCCCGGGTGCGTTGGCCGGAAACCTGAACCCCTGGTCCGTTATTTGCTGCGGTGATTGATTTCGATATCGCTCGTATTCAGGGTTTGCATACGTTCAGTATTTGACCCACACAGTCTTGAGCGCGGTGAATTTATCGAATGCATGCAGTGAAAGATCGCGACCAATTCCCGATTGTTTAAAGCCGCCAAACGGCGTCATTGGGGATAACGCATCCATTGCGTTGACCGATACAGTTCCCGCACGCAGTTGATCGGCAATTCGATGGGCCCGCGACAAATTATTGGTCCATACTGAGGCCGCCAGTCCGTAGATTGTATCGTTAGCGATTTCCACCGCCTCTTCCTCCTGATCAAACGGAATAACCGACAGCACGGGCCCGAAGATTTCATCGCGAGCGATCACCATATCGTTGCGAACCTCATCGAAAATCGTCGGTGATACAAAATTGTCTGAGCCGTTGAAATCCAGGCGCTCACCACCGGTCACCAACGCGGCCTCCTTGCGGCCCGTTGCAATGTACTTCATGATGCGATCAGTCTGACGAGTCTCGA
Source organism: Pseudomonadota bacterium (assembly GCA_039029455.1). Taxonomy (GTDB): domain Bacteria; phylum Pseudomonadota; class Gammaproteobacteria; order Arenicellales; family Poriferihabitantaceae; genus JBCCGE01. The sequence continues at coordinate 4,274 of JBCCGE010000060.1, forward strand.
CAATTGCTCCGGTTTTGGACTGCGGATCCAGTGGATTGCCGGGTCCCATTTCCTCGGCTTTCACGGTCAGTCTGGACAGCACCTCATCCTTGATTGAGCGCTCGACCAGCAGGCGTGAATTTGCTGAACATACTTCACCCTGATTGAAGAAAATTCCTATTGCGGCCATTTCAACCGCCTGATCGATATTTTCTGTATCCGCAAAAACGAGATTCGGGCTTTTGCCGCCACACTCAAGCCAGACCTGTTTCATGTTCGACTGGCCGGAATAAGCCATAAAGTACTTGCCGACCTCTGTCGAACCCGTGAAAGCCACACAGTCGATATCCATGTGCAGACCGATCGCTTTGCCGGCAACTTCTCCAATTCCGGGTACAACGTTAAACACGCCGTCGGGAACACCGGCTTCACTCGCGAGTTCGGCCAGACGCAATGCGCTCAGAGGTGACTGCTCAGCCGGCTTCAGTACTACAGAATTACCTGCTGCCAGGGCCGGAGCGCTTTTCCAAGTGGCCATATCGAGCGGAAAGTTCCACGGCACAACAGCACCAATAACGCCCAGTGCCTCTCTTCTGACCATTGCCAGATCGCCTCGAGCGGTGGGCGCAATTTCGTCGTAGATTTTGTCGATAGACTCTGCATACCACTGCCAGAACCCTGCCGCCCCGGGAATATCAACATTGTATGCATCCATAACCGGCTTACCCATATCAAGAGATTCAAGCAAGGCCAGCTCTTCGTGATGTTCGCGAATCAGGTCGGCCAGTTTCAGCAGTACCGACTTGCGATCTGCAGGCGACTGCTTTGACCAGACGCCGCTTTCGAATGACTTTCGAGCAGCGGAAACCGCCCGATCGATATCCGTCTCATCACACAAAGAGACATTGGTCAGTACTTTTTGCGTGGCAGGGTTCACACATTCGAATGTTTTACCTGAGACCGAATCAACAAACCGGCCGTCGATATAAGCCTGATTTTTGAATGATAGGCCGGACGACATATCCGTCCAGTATTCGAGTGAAAAGTCTGTCATGTCAGGGAGTTTCCGATCTGTGGGTCACGCTCTGATTGTATTAGATCATCGTTCAAAGGTGTTCATCCGTGGGATCGGGAAGTACCCTGAAAACACCATCCGGCAGGTTTAGCGTGTTTGGACTCTTGAAATTTGAATAAAGCGGCGTCACGTCAGAATCATGTGTGAATTCCACCGAAATATCCCGGGATAGCCCGGCATAGAACTGTGACCGTCCTATCGTTCGCGATATCGCTAAAGAAATGCATGGACATCGCACGCCTTGCTGTTCGTTATGGCGACAGCCCGTTCCGACTGCTGCCCAGCCGTCGATTTGCAACCACTCTCCACAACAATGACACACCATCAAACACCGGATCCGGACTCTTTACCCAATCTGGATGACGATCAGCTGACTGCAATTGATCCTAGAGACTACGTGAGTTCTGGCGATGACGGTCACGCGCCGCGGATTCTATTACTGTATGGTTCGTTAAGGACGCGCGCCTATTCGAAGCTCGTGGCCGAAGAATGCGCCAGACTGCTGCGTCGCTTGGGTGCGGAAGCACGACTGTTCAACCCGGCTGGCCTGCCTCTGCCAGACGAAGTCGATACCGACCATCCAAAAGTCAAAGAACTCAGGGAACTGGCGATTTGGAGTGAAGGCATGGTTTGGGTATCCCCGGAACGTCATGGCTCGATTACCGGTATCTTTAAATCACAGATAGACTGGATTCCGCTGTCCGCAGGCGCCGTCCGGCCTACTCAGGGTAAAACGCTCGCAGTGATGCAAGTCAACGGCGGTTCGCAGAGCTTCAACGCGGTAAACCAGCTCCGGATTCTGGGCCGATGGATGAGGATGGTCACCATCCCGAATCAATCCTCAGTGCCAAAAGCCTTTAAAGAATTTGACGAGAACGGACGTATGCATCCCTCGGCATTTTACAATCGCATCGTCGATGTGATTGAGGAACTGGTTAAGTTCACTTATATGACGCGCGGCAGAACGCACCTTGTGGATCGCTACTCTGAACGGGTTGAAAGTGCTGAGAAACTTATTCAGCGGGTCAATTCGACGCCTGGTAACTGAACAGCAACCGCACAGACTGTCAGTTTAACTGGACCCGCTGCCCCCAGGGAACCGTTTGCTTGCCCTTAACCAGCCATACAACCGGATAGTCCGGCTCAATCCCGGGAAATTCACCCTTTGCGTCCGTGAAGTAGACGACCAGATTCGGCGCGACATCCTGCGCGTCCACCCAGTCAAATACAGGTGGAAACCGAGTACCACCTCCACCGGAGACAGAGCGTGGCAGTTCAATATCCTCCCAGGGTTCAAAAATCCAGGGCGCGCCATCACTCAGCTTGTCATCGCACGGCAGCAGAATCACTCTGGCCCGAATGCCACTTTTTATCGCATCCACCTCGGACAAAAACTCCTGCATTTCTGTATCTGCAATCGAACCGGACACATCGACACCCACTACAATGCTGACCTGACCACTTCTGAGACTCGGGAAAATAGCCGGATCACCCCGACGACTGGTAGGCCGGATGTACGAATAGTCATCGCGGGCGCTGGAGGTTACATATCGCGCCAGCAGCGCACGCCACGGCACTTTCGATTGCCGCATCAAATCCACCATCCGCAACATCTCTGAACTCAGTTTCCCGGACTGCATCGCAGTCTGCGCCGCACTGGCCAGACGCTGCTGCCACAGCAGAGACTGCTCGTCCTGATCCTGAGTCGACATACGATCGGGTTCGGGCGCAAGCGTGGCGCCAGCCACGTCGTCCATCCCGCCGCCTGAACCCGATTCCGCGCCAGACTCGCCATCAGTTTCAGTGTGAGCGTCCAGGCTTGCACTTGTATCGTCTTCCTGTTCGGACTGAGACCCCCGCAATTCCGAAGCCTCGTGTTCCGAATCAAGCAACGGGTATATTTCCTCGGCGGTCAAACCGTAAAATTCTGCATTCGTCACGGTGCCATCGGGTGCTTGCAGGCCTTCGCTGATCAACAGCGGATTAACAGCATAATCACAGGCAAGATTCCACTGTTGAGCAACCCGATGCTGCCGCCTGGCAAAGTGGGAGAACGCGCAGTGCAACGCCTGTTTGGCCAACACGAACTGTACCTGCTGAAAATCCAGCTGCCGCATGTAGTCGACGTTAAAAAAAAGCTGTCTGGTATCGGAATAGGCGCTTCTGCACCACTTCGGATCGGCCGCGACCATCGGCAGCCGCAGAACCAGTGCACCCAGGAACGGCTTGTCCAGAATCAGGCGAGTGCGCGCCGCCGCAAGTTTTTCCCCTACGTCAGATTCCACAGAGATTTCGTCAGTTGCTGAGCGGCCACGATCAGGGCTGATCGAAAAACAGTGTATCGGCCACCTGATCCGCCCAGTGTCCAAACTCCGGCAACGCAAACAGCTCTTTGCCGATTGCACGATGCATATCGGAAACCAGCATGACGCCCATTTCCCGCTGCGGGAACCTGGAAGCGTATTTGAGAATATTTCCATGAACGGTCGCAGAGTTGTCGGTCGACCGCTCTCTGGCGGCACGTCCTACCAAAGCCGATGCCACTGCATACTGCAGATCGATCTCGACTGGCGCATCAACGTCCTCGCCGCAGACGATGGCATCCAGGTCAGGGAGGTTGTCCAGATTGGCGAGAAATGCGTTCAACTCCACCCCAGCTGCGGGTCCGACATTGGCCTGAAGAACACCCACCAGTAAATCGGGTCTGGACGAAAATTTTTGCAATGCACGATGAGCGAACTCCCAGGACCGGGGAGACGGAAACGCAACCGGATTCTGTGCCGGGTCGAACTCGAAAAGCAGCTCCGGCCGAAAACGTAGGAACGCAATGATGCGCTCATCGATTGCATTCGCGTATGCCCAGGCCACCCAGTCATCCAGATTGACGTCAACCTCAAAATGGGAGAACCGGTTTGCCAGCGGAGCCGGCATTGTATAGGTCACCCCTCTGTCACCCTGACGATTACCCGCCGCAAAAATGGCCCAGCCGTCGGGCAGTTCGTACTGCCCCAGTCGTCGGTCCAGAATCAACTGATAAGCGGCGGCTGAAACGCTTGGCGCGGCCGATGTGATTTCATCCAGAAATAAAATACCGGAGTCTCCATGACGTTCCGTGTCCGGAAGCATAGATGGAATCGCCCATTCAACAAGCTCACCCTGACGAAACGGGATCCCCCTGAGATCGCTGGGCTCCATTTGCGACAACCGGATATCGATAACCCGCGCGCCTTTGGCTTCGGCGGTCTGATGGACCATCTGCGATTTACCCACCCCCGGCGGACCCCAAAGCATAATCGGAGTGTGCTGGCGACTGCTGGCACCCTCAAATTCTCGCTCCAAAATTGTCATTAACTGCGCTGGCCGCATAGTATTTCCTGAATCGCAATCGATTGCCGTAGCGGCGTAACGTGTCCGAAGATGACAACGGATTGCTCAATAGCCGGTAAATAAGCGACGGTGGCTCTCTTATTGATGAAAGTCACTGTCGCCACCTGCACAAAAGTACATAAACTTCAGATTTTTAACGAAATTTTTCAGTAAAGAATTTATCTATAGGCAATAAAAAAAATCTGATTGTCGATCGATTCGCCGCCTATTACTATTGTTCATACCCATACCCGTCGTTTCGGTCGGCGGGAGGTTCACAAACTCGATACTTACCGATAACAGTCAGGCGCCCGAAACTGTATGTTATGTCATCCTAAAATCCGCGATTATATTCTCGATCCCGACCGGTGTTTAGGGAGGCGTGCCGCTTCGAAGAGCCGCTGCTGTCCTAATGGAGCACCGCTTAATGATCGTCAATAATCCGTTTGCCGAGCTCTCGTCCCTAATATCACCATCCATCATGCAGGGCTACGTAGTCCTGATGGTGACGCTGGTCGTGGTTGGAACGATTCTCGATATGCTGCACAAGCAAAGTGCCAAGTATTTCTTTGAAAATGCGAAGAAAGCGCGCGCTAACGCCCGTCGCGAAGTTAGTAACAGCCAGAAAACCAGCCTGGCAATTCAGACCATAACCAACGAGGTTTTGACCTCGTCTGAATTTAAGAATCAGCGCCGTCGCCTGTCCCATCTGTTCACAATGTACGGCTTCGTCGGTTTTGCAGCCACCACCGCAATTCTTATCTTCTCCTATGCGAGTCCAAACGCAGCAGCTCCATGGCCAGTCACCCTGCTTTGGCACCTGAGCGCCATCTCCCTCTGTGTCGGAGGCTACTGGTTCTGGTTTTCGATTCGCGTCGATGTGGCCTCTGAGGGAATCAAGTGGCATCAATTCAATGGCAGGGGAGATCTTTTCATTCTTGGGCTATTGTTCACCGCCACCTTCGGCCTGTTGTGGTCATTCGCACAGCAAATCGGATTCTCCGGCATCACCATGTTTTTCTTTGTCCTGTTTGTCGCCAGTTCCGCATTGTTGTTCGGCAGCGTGTACTGGTCCAAGTTCGCGCACATGTTCTTCAAGCCTGCAGCTGCGTTTCAGAAAAAAATAGCCATGGCGGACGGATCAAACGAGAAGCTGCCGGATGAATACGATCTTTCGGATCCCGAAGTCCACGCCAAATTTCCGGACATTCCGGAGTACATGGGGGCCAACCCCCCGAACATGGGCCTTGGCATTAGCCGTGAAGCCCCTCGTCACTACTGATTTGATCTTTAAGAGCCCGGAGAATTAATAATGCCAACTTTTGTATATATGACACGTTGTGACGGATGCGGCCACTGCGTTGATATCTGTCCTTCAGACATCATGCATATCGATACAGTCACTCGACGAGCCTACAACATCGAGCCCAATATGTGCTGGGAATGCTACTCATGCGTCAAAGCGTGCCCACATCAGGCCATAGACGTTCGCGGTTATGCCGACTTCGCACCTTTGGGACACTCTGTACGTGTAAAACGGGATGAGGAGAAAGGCGTGATCGCCTGGCGAATCAAGTTCCGTAATGGCAAGAAGGACATGGATCTGCTCGCGCCGATTACGACCAAACCATGGGGGAGCGGCACGCCGGAACTGAAAGATGAAGAGCCGCCTAGCCAGGAGCAACGCGACAGCCAGCACCTTTACAACGAACCTAAATACATCCGGTTCGATGATGGCGACATTCATACGCTTAAATCCAACGGACTGAAAATGCAGCAGGGAGTGGACTACTAATGAAATTTAAAACTGTTGTTGAAGATGATATCGACATCCTCGTCTGCGGTGCAGGCCTTGGCGGAACGGGCGCCGCATTCGAAGCGCGATACTGGGGTCAGGACAAAAAAATCGTAATCGCAGAGAAAGCGAATATTGACCGGTCCGGTGCCGTCGCCCAGGGCCTGTACGCAATTAACTGCTACATGGGGACGCGCTTTGGTGAGAACAATCCGGAAGATCACGTGCGGTATGCGCGCATCGATCTGATGGGCATGGTTCGAGAAGACCTGCTGTTCGATATGGCACGACACGTCGATTCCACGGTGCATCAGTTCGAGGACTGGGGTCTGCCGTTAATGCGCAACCCGAAAACCGGGGCCTACCAGCGCGAAGGTCGATGGCAGATCATGATTCACGGTGAATCTTACAAGCCGATAGTGGCCGAAGCGGCGAAGAAATCGGCGGACAAAGTCTTTAACCGGATTTGCGTGACTCACTTGCTGGTGGATGACGCCAAGGAGAATCGGATCGCAGGTGCGGTTGGATTCAATGTCCGCACCGGGGACTACCATGTTTTCAAGTCGAAAACCGTTGTTGTCGGCGCCGGCGGTGCCTCCAATATTTACAAACCGCGATCGGTCGGCGAAGGCGCCGGGCGAGTGTGGTACGCGCCCTGGTCTTCAGGCTCCGCTTATGGCCTGTTAATTGGCGCTGGTGCAAAAATGACCCAGATGGAGAACAGAATCGTTCTGGCTCGATTCAAGGACGGATACGGTCCTGTCGGCGCCTACTTTCTGCATCTTAAAACCTATACACAAAATGGTTTGGGCGAGGAATACGAATCCAAGTGGTGGCCGCAGCTGCAGGAAATCGTCGGCAAAGAATACCTCGACCCTGAGGTGTCGCACCGAACCCACCGTCCGATTCCAACCTGCCTTCGCAACCACGCGTTTATTCAGGAGGTCAATGCGGGGCGCGGCCCTATTCATATGGTTACCATGGAAGCTTTCCAGGATCCCCATCTCGAGGAGATCGGATGGCATAACTTTTTGGGCATGACTGTCGGGCAGGCCGTTTTGTGGGCATCAACGGACGTCGATCCAAAGTACGAAAATCCTGAGCTCACTACATCAGAGCCCTATGTCATGGGTTCCCATGCAACAGGTTGTGGAGCCTGGTGTTCAGGTCCTGAAGATGTATCGCCTCCGGAGTATTACTGGGGCTACAACAGAATGACGTCGGTTGAAGGACTGTTTGGCGCCGGCGACGCTGTGGGCGGGACTCCTCATGCATTTTCCTCAGGATCGTTTACTGAGGGGCGCATAGCCGCAAAAGCGGCGTGCAAGTACATCGATGACGGCAAGGCTGAAGGCATCATGGTGTCTGATGCACAGATTGAGCGTCGCAAAGAGGAAATCTACAAGCCGATGGAAACCTATCGGGTGTTCCGAAACGAAATTACCGCCGGTTCCGTGAATCCAAACTATATCAACCCGCGTCAGGCACTTGATCGATTGCAGAAATTGATGGATGAATACGCAGGCGGCGTGACTGTGAATTACATGACCAATGAAAAACTGTTAAACATTGGCCTTAAGAAACTCAAATATCTGGAGGAGGATCTCGAGAAAATTGCGGCGGAAAACATTCACGAATTGTTGCGCGCCTGGGAAGTAAAGCACAGGCATCTGACTTCGGAATCGGTCATTCAGCATACCTTGTTTCGCAAGGAAACGCGCTGGCCCGGGTACTACTACCGCGGGGACTACCTGAAAGTCGACGACGCAAACTGGCATGTTCTGACTGTTTCCAGACGCAATCCGGAGACCGGCGAGTACACCATGGAGAAGGCTCCCTGTTACCATCTGGTAGCCGACGAAGAGGAAAAAGCAGCCTAGGATTATTTGACGCGCAAATATCCTGAGTCTGCAAAACCCGTTTCCAGCGATTTGCCAACCCGGCAATTTTGACGCGTTTTCTTCCGGGTGCCCGTTGCACCCGGAATTGATGACTTACGACGATCACTGACGAATGAATATCATCGAGCACTCTGACGACGAGATTCTGGCTATCGCCAATCCCATGTGGGACGATCTGATCAAATTTTCCAATGAAGGCGAGTACGGAAAATTTATTCGAAAATTTTCATACGATTTGCTCTTTGGTTTAAACGAAGTGGAAGTGGGCAAACAATTCGCAAAAAGCGAATTGACCCGCAGTCTTAACACTGAATACGATCTGCTCGGGTTGATCCGGCGAGGCCAGCATGTCACGGTTTTGTATCGTATGCGCAGCACGAAAAAAGAAGGGGAATGGCTCGGTCGTATGGTGCTCGGTTACGACAAGGATGAGGAGGTCAAAATCTTCGGTGCTTCGATTTTCTAGACTGCAGACAGGGCTCGCTTATGAATACAGATGTAATGGAAGAACCGGTTGCTGACGGGAAACTCGTCGAACTGACCTACAAGGTCATTGACGCCAAAAGCAAAAGCGTCTTAACCGGCGTTGATTTTCCGATTGGCTATGTCCACGGTGTTAACGAAATACTGGCACCCCAGGTCACGGCAGAGCTTGAAGGCAGACTCCCTGGAGATGTCGTTGAGGTGCCGATCGACTGCAATAAACTTTTTGGTCAGAGAGATGAATCGCTGGTCGTCACTGATCGTATTGAAAATGTACCGGAAGAGTATCGGGAAGTTGGAACATCAATACTCATGGAGAACGACAGGGGTGAAGCCAAAACCTTTCTGGTGACCCGGGTCGATGAGAACACGGTCACCATTGATGGCAACAATCCATTGTGCGGTCGGGAAGTTGTCTTTCGACTCGATATCGTCACGGTGCGTGATGCCACAGAAGAAGAGATCGAGCACGGAGGTCCTCCAGAGTCCGGGTCTCAAGTACAGGACATCGTCGGACCCAACTCCAAAATCCGTTCGATACACGACTGACTATCGACGCATCGGGGATCGAAGTGCCTCATCACCTCTTCGCAGAGACACTTCTTTGCCCTGGGCTGGACTGCACGTTTCAGTGGCGCTATCAGAACGATGGTCACTACCTCCTTGAGCTGATAGATGACGAGTCACCGGTCTACGGTGCACTTTCTCAATCGATTGATCGCTTTGAGCACACCGTTTTCGAACTGGCGATCAACAAGCCCACGTTAATAGAATGGGCCAACTCCCAAAATACACTTCAGGATACTGCTGATCGGCGCGAGCTTCGACTTGGCGGCGCCCATGTTTTTCAGCAGTCCATAGAATTATTTCAGGGAATGCAGATGATGACCGACAGGGAAGAGAATCCGGAGCGTCTGTCTCTCATACATCAGTCAATCGGAGACGTTATGGGGTTTATCGGTCAGAGAAGTGGCAGCATTCACTTCCTTGAGCAGGCCGCCATGTCCTATGAGCAGGCGCTGGAAATCAGAACCGAAGAACATACGCCGCTGCAATGGGCGAGAACCAGAATCAATCTGGGGATCGTAATGCACACCATTGGTCAGCTTGAGAACGACAATCGAATGTCGAAGCAGGGTCTGGAATCGCTCAAACAGGGAATCAATCTACTGCCCAGAGACACGGCGCCCGCAGAGTGGTCGGCTGCCATGTGTCAGGTTGCGGTCATATTGTGCGAGCTCGGTACACAGCGAAGAGGTGCTCGGACACTCGAGCAGGCTCTGGTCGCTTTTCGAAACGCACTGGCTGAACGCAGCAAAGATTCGAATGAAATCTGCTGGGCGATCACCCAAAGTAATTTAGCAGCAACGCTGCAAGCCATCGGAATACATGAAGAAGATATCGGTTCACTGGAATCCGCAATCCCGATTTACGACGAAGTCCTGAAGGTTCTGACTCGTGACACGGTGCCTCTGATATGGGTAATCGTCTCAGCCAATAGAGCGTCAGCTCTGTGCGCACTTGCTGGTGAATCCGATTATCTGGATATGGCTGAAAACTCGGCCGGAGAGTTCGAAGCGTTGCACAGCCTCCTGCTGGAAACCGACTACAGCGATCTGTTGCGCAAAGCGGAACAAGGGAAGGATTCCGCCTCGGAACTTGCGCGTTCGTTGCAGGTTTGAATGACCTGCGGAGAAATGATTGATACATTCGAAATCCGACATTTACCGCTCATAATCCGTTACTCATCTGCACCGTGATTCGCGCTTTCTCACAACGACTGATGCCGCCCTTCTCGGGTCAGATACAGATTGCTGAATCGGACAAATACCGAGCGCTTACACTCGACGGCGATATCTGGGAAATACAATACGTAAAACGGACACATGTTCGTGTCGCCACCCTGAGCGCAAGTGATATCAAGGCGGAAACCATCCGTCCTGAACTCATGCACTCGGGCACCGCTGACGAGCAAATCGTAGAAATGCTGCGTTTCCTGGCGGACATCAAACTGCCTTTTGCTGCAACCGATCGATACGAATACTGGCTGATGGATGCAAAGGAAAATTTCCCGCTGGCGTTGATCTATTCCTGCAGCGAGCCCGAGCAAATGGCCAAGTTTCCCGAAAGGCCCGAGTGGACCGCTTTGCCTGCTGCAGTGATGCCTATTGAGAAAACTGAGGAAGAGTTGAGAAACAACATACCTCCCGTGAACTATCGGCTGGAGAGGCTCGTTGCCGAACGGGCGGGACAGTGGACGGTCGGCCGCTGGTTTAATCGCGATGAAGTCGATGAATGCAACTTTCCCAAACTGATGGTGACCGAAAATTGGCACGAAGAGTCAGAACAACACTTGTTTGAGCGATATATCCAGCGACAGGCGCCGCGACTTCTTATGTTGCACGGACTGGACGATTCCGTCCGTCAGCAGCTCGAAGGCTATTGCAGACCCTATGCGTCAGAAGTCGGTCGTTTTTGCGGTCTTTATCCCAAAATTATGGATACCGCACTGATTCGCACGCTGCGCGTGGAGGCGCGACTGACCGCCGCCAGCGGAGACGGCCACCATTCCGCGATTCACAACCGGCGGGATGGTATATTATATATCTGAGTGAATTCACACTGGAGACGTCCGAAGCGTCCCGACTAATGTTACATCCCGGAGAAATGAGAAATGAGTGAGCCCACAAATACCCGCCCAAAAGTGCCCGAGGGAGAAGCCGAATACGTCAAAACCAGGCAGATGGAGCCGAACGAGAAAGGTTTCGTTGGATATGAAACGGTATGGGAAGTGTTTCAAAAAGAAGAAGAGTACAAAACCCCAAGGCAACCCTAGATTAAATCGATAGTCCTGGTTCAGTAAATTCGAACACAGATATCGAAAGCTCAAGTCTGGAATGTACTTGGGCGAGATCGCAACGCGGTAGGCTCGATTGTACTTTTTAAGGATCGTGGGCTTGACCGGGATAGACACGACCTCGTAACCACGGCTGCTGTTTTCACAAACGTTCTGCAGATTCAGGTACTGATCCCGGATTGATGTCACAGAGAACCCCTTGAACCCGGCTCAGCCTGCGTGATCTGCATCTTCTTTACCCACAGCACTTAGACCCGCACCCCACACCCGATGACACAGCGGAAGTCTATGCTTTGACTTCGCTAAATTTGCAACCTTCAGGCTGGTGCAAATCGTTATACTGCTCTGGCGTCAAATTTACCGATCCAGATGATCTCGATTTCTGCTTACCGCAAGTTGTTCCCTAAAGATTCAGGGGTAATCGGATATGTCCAGATGCCGGGAAACGTTGGTGACCTGATGATCGAGTTCGCCACTTTAAACCTGATGAGGCGATGGAACATACCCCACGAAATCGTCCCCAGAAACCGGCTTTCCCGCAGAGCGTTACCGAAGCATATCAGCCGACTGTATATCGGTGGCGGCGGCAATATGGGCAACCTCTATCAGGATAACAAGGATATCCGCAACGCCGCGCTCTCGACAGGCAAGCCGGTGATCGTATTGCCGCAGTCATTCACCAACGCCAACGAAAACACTGATCGATTCGAAAAAGTCTGGGTTAGAGAACGAGACAGCCTGAAAATCTGTCCGCAAGCAGGCCTCGCCCCCGATATGGCAATGTCTTTGAAACTCGATTCGCGATCGAGTGACGTCAGTCGAAAAACCGGCGTGTTTTTGCGCGAGGACATTGAAGCATTGTTTTCCGGACACCCGGCAAGCCACGGCGACCCCATACTGCTTGGATCCAATCTGGCCGAGTATTTCGAATTAGCGGCACCCTTTGAACATATCGTCACCGACCGCCTGCATTTCGCAATCACCGGTTTGTTGATGAAACGCGCCGTGACCCTGCTTCCCAATGGGTACTTTAAAAATCGTTCTATGTGGGAAACCTGGTTTGCAAACAAAGGATGCCTTTGGGCCGATCATCCGGACGAAATTGATGGTATCCGATCTCGGCGGTCCAGAAAGTTCATAGCGAAGTATGAATCGTTCCCTGTTAAATCGGGTGACTCTGTAAAGACAACCAAATCCTGGCACAATCAGGGTGGCACTCTTTTTTGTGACGGAGAATCTGTCGAGCAGATAAAGACGGATAAACCACCGCATCGGATGTTTGGCCATGTGGGCAACGTGATCTGGAATCTGTGTTTGTCCGGAGCGTCAACTGCCGAACTGAAAAAGGAGTTGCTGCAGCTGAAGCGAATTTCACGTCAGAATGTGGATGCAGAGTTAAACCGGCATTTGCGTCGATTTTTCGATCTGGGTGCAATCGAATGGTTTCCCGGTAGACCTTCATTTGGCATGAGTCCAACCGAATTTCTGGGCGGTTCCCGCGGAGTTCCGATTGAAGTCACCGTATCGTCTCCTGTGCGCATCGGTTCAGATCAATACCAATTCGCCGATATCCGGCAAAATGGACAGAGGAAAACCGTTTGGTTCCGGGCCAACCTAAGCCAGAAAATAAAATTTGAGAATGCCGCGACCTGTTTTCTACTCGCCGTCCTGCACATCGCAATGGAGGAAAATGCCCCGATCTGGATTCGAGGTGGAGCAATTGATCGCGAAGTGCTCGCTAACCTTGACCAATATCAATATATCTGGACCCTCTGGCACAAGGAAAAGAATCGCATCCCGATCTACGCTGAAACCCTGGACGGCAATCGTGAACTGAGACCGAAACCGTCCCGATCAGTGTGCTGTTACTCTGGGGGGGTCGACTCTACTTTTTCTCTTTTTAACCATACGTCAAATCCGGCCAATGACCATAAATCTTCCTTAACAGATGCTGTTTTGGTACACGGCCTTGATATTCCCATCAATAACCAGGCAGCTTTTGACAATGTCGAAATGACCTGCGGAAAAATAACCGCAGAACTGGGGCTAAACCTGATCTCAACAGCGACCAACATACGATCTCTCAATATGGATTGGGGATCGGCTCACGGTGCCGTTCTCGCTGGTGCAATGCATCTGATTGCCGGCGACTTCACCCATGGGCTTATTCCATCTACGCTCAACTACGGCATTCTTTACCCCTGGGGAAGTACACCGCTAACCGATCAGATGCTCAGTTCGTCAACATTTAGGATTATGTCAGACGGGGCAGATCACACTCGGATGGACAAGCTAATCAGTTTACGCAACTGGAAACAGGGAGCTAAGTCACTGCGGTTTTGCTGGAAGGCGTACCCGGAAGACCATAATTGTGGTCGATGTCAGAAGTGCACAATCACTGCAGTGATGCTGATATTGGCGGGATTGCCCCGTGATTCAATCAAGCCATTCCCAAGCCACAAACGGCTGACTAATCAACTCCAAGCGTTTCCCGTTTCACGACTGGACAAGTCCGATTTTCGAAACGAGATAGACGCACTACGAGGGAAGGACAGGCCGCAGTGGATTCCTGTCCTTATTGAGAAATTCGACAGTCTCTAGACAGCCAATGATCGAAGCGGGATTCCGGTTTTACGCCGAATCCACGATCGTGCAAAAAAGCGGAAAATCAAACGATATCGTAGTCGATTTTGTCTGAATTTAGCTTTTGAGAAGTGACTTCTTTTGGCGCGCCCTCACCTGGAGATCCGCCTGTATCAGTGGTATTGGCGTGAGCCGGCAACGCAACGCTGTCGACAACCGGCTTGGTCCAGGTTTCCGGAACTGAGGCAACCGCACCGACTACTCCACCGCCAAAAACAGCGGACTTGAGTCACCTCTGTTGCCTATCGCAGTTTCGGACTTGACAATGCACAATAAGGTTCTGACTGATTTCTAGGAATACTCGCCAGCTAGAGTTTCTTCTGTCTCTTGATCGTGCTATGGAAGTGTGTGCA
>JBCCGE010000061.1:0-18691 GCA_039029455.1 Pseudomonadota bacterium
CCTGTGTCTTCCTGCGATAGTCGACTTCTGTGCTGCTGCGGAACGCTTGGCACTGATCCAGATAAGATTTCATGCTGACGGGCATCGGCACGCGGACATTTGCAATCCAGGATATAAGATCTTTGCCGGAGCGAAGTAACTTGATGCCCTGACGGATTTTTTTCTCGAGTTCAATCGGAACGTTCGCAGGTGCGCTCGCCGTAAAGTCCTGAAGTTTTTCGCCATCCGCCACAAATTCAGGCCAGATCTCAAAATAGTCCTTGTCGCCTTTGAGAATTTCGCATTCCTGCTTTGCAACCAAAAGGAAGTCATCGATCAACGCGGATGCTTCGGAAAACCAGTCCAGGCGACAGAGTGTGGATTTCATCGTCTCGCCAATTACGTCGATGTCCCGCATTGCGAGGGCAATCTTTCGGTAGCGGCTGCAGTAATAGTCTGCAATCGGCATCGTAAATACTTTGACCGGTTCTCCCCAAAGTTCGTCAACTCCCTCTTCACCGCTGTGGTGCTTGACGTTATGTGAGAGATCCAGAGCTTCCGAAAAACATGCGGAGCATTCCCGCATCAATTCGTTGTCTCTGGTAACGGTGATACCGCGTTCCTCGAGCTCAACAATTGTTGTGAAAATATCCGTTGCACGGTTAAAAAGTGCGCCAGCGAGCATTGCGGCATTGACCCTTTTTCGACCTGGGTCGTTTTCCCGCTCGAACGCGGATCGCGCGTCCTCAAGGCGGTCTCCGGGTGTATTGATTCCGGGTTCAGTGTGATGGAATGTGCGTTTGGTCAGCGCATCGATAAGCGACTTTTTTGCCGCCAGAGTCTCTGCGGGCGGTTCGTAGTAGCGTATCCAGTATCCATCATAAAAGACGTGAACCACACCGTCGATTGTGCGGGTTGAACCGTTTTCAGGATCTGGGCATGTGGTGACCTCGGGCTGAGGGTGCATGCAACGTGCTCACCGGTTTTTAGACCGCCGAATTCTACACAATTTTATGCGTAACTCACTCAGCGCAACCAATATTTAACGGTAGCGGCAGATCCCGCGCAGGGCTCTCAAACTGAACCGGGTATCCGTCGATAGAGCAGGGCCGGCACTAATGTCCTTTTAGAGACGCCAGCGCCTGATCGAGGCTCAAACCAATTTTCTCCGCCATTTCATCTATTTGTGGGCGCGCAATGATCAGTGGTGGACACATGATCATGGAATCACCAACCGCACGCATGATGAGGCCATTATCTGCCGAGGCGTTTCTGCAAACAACGCCCGCAGTGCCTTTGTCATCGAACAGCTCTTTGGAAGCCTTATCCTTGACGAGTTCCATTGCACCCAAAAAGCCTATAAGCCGCACTTCACCCACAAGCGGGTGATCTGCAAACGGCGCTATTTTTTGATGGAAGTAATCCATCACGTTGTCTCTTGCGTTTTCAATGATGCGTTCATCGCGCATGATTTGTACATTTTTCAGCGCAACGGCACAGGCTACCGGATGACCTGAATATGTATATCCATGAGTGAATTCTTCACCTTTGCGATCAATAATTTCTGCTACCCGGTCGGAGACCATCACCGCACCTATTGGCTGGTAGCCGGAAGAGAGACCTTTGGCCATGGTCATAACGTCAGCTTCAATGCCGTATGTTTCAGATCCAAACCAGTTTCCCGTACGACCAAATCCACAGATGACTTCGTCGGCGACCAGTAAAATATCGTATTTTTTGCAAATGCGCTGAATTTCCGGCCAATAGGTTTCAGGGGGCACAATAACGCCGCCCGCCCCCTGCACAGGTTCGCCGATAAATGCCGCAATGCGGTCAGCACCGAGGGTGAGGATGCGTTGCTCAAGCGACTGAGCCGCTTTCAAACCGAATTCCTCTGCAGAGAGATCACCGCCTTCTCTGTAATGATAGGGCTGATCAACATGTTCGATATCCGGAATCGGCATTCCACCGATCGCATGCATACCCTGCATACCACCCAGACTTGCGCCAGCCATAGTGCTGCCGTGGTAAGCATTTTTTCGACTGATGATGATATTGCGTTCGGGTTGGTTGTGCAGTTGCCAGTAGTAGCGAACCAGACGCACAACCGTATCGTTACCGTCAGAACCGGAACACCCAAAAAACACACGATTAAACTGGGGTGGGGTAACTTCTGCCAGCAACTCCGAAAGTTCGATTGCGGGCACCTGCGCCGTCTGAAAAAAACTATTGTAGTAGGGTAACTGTTCCATCTGAGCTTTGGCGACCTCGGCAAGCTCGGTCCGCCCATAGCCTATGTTGACACACCATAAACCGGACATTCCGTCCAGGTATTTATTGCCGTCAGAGTCGTATATATACACGTTGTCCGCGCCGGTAATAATACGAGCGCCACGCTGGTGCATATCAGCGTGATCGGTAAAGGGATGGATGTGGTGTCTGGCGTCGATCGCACGCAGCTCAGCGGTGTTATAAGTTTCCACGGCTTGATTCCGGTAATGTAATTTTCTGCGCGCATATTACCTGATCGACGGATACTGATACAATATTTTGTGATCACAAAAATTTGGAAAAAAGTCATCAAATGAATCGCTCGATTTCCCGATCCTCAGGCGATCAGACTGTTCAGGCCAGGGTGTATTCGCAGTTGCGTCAGTCTATTCTGGACGGTGACTTCCGACCCGGTCGGTCGGTCACAATTCGAGGACTTGCCGACGAGCTGAATGTAAGTCCTATGCCGGTTCGAGAAGCACTGAGGCGACTGACCACAGAACGCGCGTTGGAGGTCAGTGGTACCGGTCGAGTCAGTGTTCCAAAAATGACTCCGGCTAAGCTCCAGGAGCTGGTGCGCGCGAGGATTTGTCTGGAGAAGCAGGCGGCAATCGATGCAATGCCTTTTATCGGAAAAACCCGGCTGCAGCGTCTGACTCGTTTTGACCGAAAAATAAACAGAATGATCGCGCGCGCGGATCACCAGGGATACGTCATCGCCCACCGGAAATTCCATTTTGATCTGTACAGCGCGGGAAAAGGATCGGTTTTCATGCCGCTGATCGAAAGCGTATGGTTGCAAATCAGTCCTTTCCTGACTTCAACACTTTTGCATCTGGATTCATACAGTACCAGCGATCGACACATAGAAATTCTGGCCGCACTTGAGAATCAGGACGCGACTGCACTTGGCTTTGCGGTCGAGGCTGATATCCGCCACGGCTTGGGTGCACTTACAGAATCGGACTGGCAGAAAAAAGCTTAGGCAGCAGCGGTACAGATGTCGGTAGTGCTTCTAGTCAATAAAATCGTGCCAGCACCCGATGTATCAGAATCGTAAGATCGGAATGCGTGCTTGAAGAAAAACGACGCGGAGTTTGGAGTGGCTTTAACTGCAATATTCCGGGCGCCGAGTATGCGCGAGAGTCGAATCATCGAGTCCAGCAAAGCGCTTCCAAGACCTTGTTGCTGCATAGCTTCGCGAACGAACAGGCCGGCAAGGTTAAATTGTTCGACCGAGTGTGTGGTCTGATCCGGCGTGTCACCCATTGCCACTGCGATGATGTCTCCAACATGAGTCGCGCTGACCAGAATCGTCATACGATTTAAATCAACGTTGTCCAGGGAAAGTGGCGGCCATACCGGACAGCTATCGCGATCGCCGATAGACTCGAAGGTGCCGGCATTTTCAATGACAGTATTGATGCCCGGAATATCATCAGGTTCTGCCAGACGGACCGTGTGACTGATTGTCCTTGATACTGTTGATGTTGGTTTCACTAAGTTCGTTCTACTCTGCCGATTCAAATGTACGGGAAACAAGACGTGTCGGCATCACTAAGCGAACTATTACCTAACGAAAGTGAAACCTTTGGCAAAAGGCACCCCAGAGAAAATGAACGAACTGCGGCGACCGGGACTGAGAGAACGGCAACAATCCGGATTCAGAACCTGAGATTGCGCACCTTTATCGGTTTCAATCCGGAAGAACGTGAAAAGCAGCAGGATGTGGTGATTAACATACAAATTGAATACTCGATCAACCCGCTGGCTTTGGCGGATTCAGTCGACGACGCGTTGAATTACAAGACCATCACCAAGCGGATTATTGCTCACGTTGAGCAGGGGCGGTTTCTGCTGCTGGAAAAGCTCGTTGGCGACGTTCTTGAAATCTGTTCGGCGCCCAATGATGTTACCCGAGCCGAGGTAACAATCGATAAACCGCATGCTTTGCGATTCGCGGACTCTGTTTCATTGACACTGGTTGCAGAAAAGTAGCCGGGTCACCACGCACTAACAATTCACATTTACCCATGAAACCCTCACCTGTATATCTTGCAGAATCGTCTGAAATTTCTGCCGAAGCCATAGCCGTCCGCAACAAGCTGGTCGAGTCAGGGCTGGAAACGCCTATGATTGATAACGGACTGAGCAGCCAGCAAAAATATGAACGTATCAGAAAGCTGATGACAGATGTGGTGAGCACTTTGGGGATGGATCTGACCGACGACAGTCTTATGGAAACACCCCATCGAATTGCGAAAATGTACGTTCATGAAATTTTTGCCGGGTTGGACTACGAGAAGTTTCCCAGAATTTCCGTCATTGCAAACAAAATGGGTGCCGACGAAGTCATCAAAATCGATGCGATCGACCTGACCAGTACATGCGAACATCATTTTGTCACCATTGACGGAACCGCCAGGGTCGCCTATGTGCCTTCAAGTAAAATTATCGGGCTGTCGAAAATTAATCGGATTGTGCGGTTCTTTGGGCAGCGCCCGCAGGTTCAGGAGCGTCTGACCAGACAGATTATGGTCGCGTTGCAAGCCCTGCTGGAAACCGATGATGTCGCGGTTCGTATTGAGGCGACGCATTACTGCGTAAAATCCCGCGGAGTACAGGACACCAATTCCCGGACCAGCACTTCGGCTCTGGGCGGTTGTTTCCGAGAGGACAGATCGTTGCGCAACGAATTCTTCAACTCTTGAAGCGGGATGCAATTCTCGTAACCGGAGGCACTCAAAGACTGGGGCTGGCGCTGACCCAACACTTCAGCTCGAAAAACATCCAGATGATTGCGACCTGGCGGACCCAAAAGCCCGCGGTTGATAAGCTGAGATGTTCTGGGGTGGATGTGGTCCAATGCGACTTCAACTCGATGCAGGATGTCCGCGATCTGGTGGCGTATATCACTGACAGCTACGAAAGTTTGAAGGCGATTGTTCACAATGCCGGTGTCTGGTCAGTTGACGATTTTTCCAGTGCAGAGTCTGCAGACCGATTAATGCAGAATTTGATGAGAGTGCATGTAACAGTGCCGCAGATTCTGAACAATGAACTGCACATGTTGCTGTCTCGAAGTCAAAGTGAGACCGCTGATATTATTCATATTGGAGACTATGTGTCCTCTCGCGGCAGCGTGAAACATATCGGTTATGCGGCCAGCAAGGCGGCACAGGATAGTCTGACTTTATCGTTTGCTCAGAAATACGCCCCAAAAATTAAAGTCAACACGATTGCACCTGCGCTCATCGAGTTTAACGATACGGACTCCGCTGAATACAAAAACCGGTCAGTCAAAAAGTCACTGATGGAACGGCATGGAGGCAGTGATGAACTGATTGCGCTGGTCGAATATTTGATGGGCAGCAACTACATAACAGGACGAGTTCTGCCTCTTGACGGTGGGCGCCATTTAAAATCCGCTTAGCAATCACGCTATACGTTGAGCAACAGGTGTTCTCTCTCCCAGGCGCTGACGACCTTGAGGAATGTGTTGTACTCGTGATGCTTGACGCTCGAGAACAGGCGGACAAACTTTTCACCGAACAGGTTATGCAAAGGCTTGCACTGTGAAAGATTGTCAACAGCTTCCCTCAGGGTGTGGGGAAGGTTGCTGTTGTGGTCGTAGGCGTCATCCTCAACTGGTTTTCCGGGTCTGCATTTCTCCATCATCCCGAGGTAACCACAGGCCAGAGATGCCGCTATGGCGAGGTAGGGATTCACGTCTGCACCAGCGATTCGATTTTCGACACGACGCGCCTCCGGACTCGAAACGGGTACCCGAAGACCAGCAGTTCTGTTGTCATAGCCCCATTCAATATTGATAGGTGTTCCGAAATCATCCGGTGCCAGGCGCCGATATGAGTTCACGTTAGGCGCCATTAAAGCCATTGCCTGCGGAAGGTATTTTTGCAGCCCTCCCAGATAGTGTTTAAAACGCTGGCTTTCCCCACCCTGCCGGTTGCTGAAAACGTTTTTTTCTGATTTGATGTCATTCAGGCTTTGATGGATATGGAGAGCGCTTCCCGGTTCGTCTTCCATCGGAGCGGCCATAAATGTTGCGTAAATGTCGTGTCTCATCGCAACCTCGCGCAGACCGCGCTTGAACAAAAATACCTGATCCGCGAGTTCCAGTGCGTCTCCATGAAGGAGATTGATTTCCATTTGAGCGACACCCGATTCGTGTATCAGGGTTTCTATTCCGATATCCTGCGTCTCGCAATAGTCGTAAAGTTCTTCGAACAACGGTTCAAATTCATTCACGGCATCGATGCTGAACGACTGGCGTCCGCTTTCAGGTCGTCCAGATCGCCCGACTGGAGGTTCAAGTGGGTAGTCGGCATCTGTATTGGGTTTTACCAGATAAAACTCCACTTCCGGCGCCACCACAGGTTCCCAACCCTGGCGTTTGTAGAAGCCGAGTACTCGTCGAAGAACCTGTCGGGGCGAAACCTCGACCGGCTTACCATCAAAATGAAAACAGTCGTGGATGATTACCGCGGTTGGGTCACTCGCGAACGGCACCGCGCGCACTGTGGATGGGTCTGGTCTGAGGTAGATATCTCCATCGGCCTCATCAAGAACATCCCACTGACTGGGATATTCGCCATCCACGGTTTGGCCAAAGATGCTTTCGGGTAATCGCAGGCCGACATCCTCCTGGTATTTTTTTGCCGGTAGTATTTTTCCCTTTGCAACCCCGGTCATATCAGGAATTACGGCCTCAATTTCCTCGATATCGTTTTCGTCCAGCCAGTTTCTTAGGTCACGTGGCAGTTTACCGCGGGCTTTGTTTTCGCTTGTGGCGCTTGACATACAGTGGTTGTGTTCTGAAGGTCGCTGCGATCATAATCTGTCGCCATCGAAAAGGCACGTCTTTGTCCTGGATTCAAACGCAACTCATTAGTTACTAGCCCATGGTCGCAGAAACACTCGAACCGGTAAATTCGTATTACGAGGCGAGTTCGAACGGTCATCTTGACGCACCCGTTGTCGCTGAGGATATGGATGCGGATGCGGTTGTTATCGGTGGCGGACTCACCGGGTCATCCACTGCGCTTCACCTCGCTGAGGCCGGCGTCGATGTGATCCAGCTCGAACAGTCGCATTTCGGATGGGGTGCATCAGGACGCAGTGGTGGACAGATCATCAACGGTTACGGTGCGGAGATGGAATCTTTGGAGACGCTATTGGGGACGGAGCGCGCAGAAGAGCTTTGGCAGCACTCTTTAAATGCAGTCGAATATACCGAAACTCTGATCGACCGATTTTCGATTGACTGCGATTATCAGCGAGGCTACCTGCATGTAGGGGTCAAACCGCGTCACGACGCTGAGCTCAAGCACTGGGCACAGCATATGGCCGACCAGTACGGCTACGAGGTAATGGAGTACTGGTCAAAAATAAAGCTGCGGGAGGTTCTGGGCAGCGAATTGTATTGTGGTGCCGTTTTTGATCCGGCGAGCGGTCACCTGCACCCGTTGAACTACTGCCTGGGAGTTGCTTCTGCGGCGGCACAGGCAGGTGCCAGACAGTTTCAGCGCTCAGCGGTAACTCAGGTCACAAAGACTGGGCAGGGATTCAAAGTCGTCGTAAATGATCACGCAATTCATTGTAAAGAACTCGTATACGCTTGCAATGCCTATATCGGCAAACTGGCGCCTGAGATTCATAAAAAGATAATGCCCGTGGGGACTTATATAGTTGCCACTGAGCCGCTGCCAGAGACCACAACAAGTGGGCTGATATCCAATCGAGCCGCGGTGTCGGATACAAACTTTGTCCTCGATTATTATCGTTTAAGCAGCGACAACCGAATGTTGTTTGGTGGTCGTGTCAGCTACTCAACTCTTGAACCAAGAAAGCTGACGGAATCACTGCGCCGACGCATGTTGCGGGTGTTTCCCCAGCTGGCTGGTGTACAGATCGACTACTCCTGGGGCGGATACGTTGCCATTACCCAGAATCGGGCACCTCACATCGGTCAGCAAAAGGACGGTAGCTGGTTTGCGCAGGGCTTTTCCGGACACGGAATGGCGCTCACCGGGTACGTTGGGAAATTGTTGTCAGATGCCTGTCTCGGAGATCATCAGACACTGGATTGTTTTCGCGAAATTCCTCACCGAACATTTCCCGGCGGTCGTTTGCTCCGCACGCCTGCACTGGTTGCAGCCATGTCTTACTATCGCATGCGAGACCATTTTTGACCGGCGGCGACACTGCAAATCCGGCCGCAGGGCAACGGTCAGCAAAGTTGATCGAGGTCGACGACAAGAGTGAGGGACAGCGGATAGACAATTTTCTTGTCAGGGTGATGAAGGGCGTTCCGAAGACCCGAATATACAAAGCGCTGCGCAAAGGGGAAGTGCGTGTCAACAGCAAAAGGGTCAATGCCAGGTACGCGCTTAGACTGGGTGATAAGGTGCGAATCCCGCCCATTCGGGTATCAGCAGAGGGTCCGCCGAAAACGCTGCCCGACGGATTTCAGGATCAGATTGAAATTCTGCATGAAGACGACGATCTGATGGTGATTAACAAACCCACGGGTCTGGCGGTTCACGGCGGGACCGGCCAACGTATTGGACTGATTGAAGGGCTGCGCCTGCTGCGACCTCAATCGTCGTATCTGGAGCTGGTGCACCGTATCGATCGCGAAACATCGGGGTGTCTTATGATCGCTAAATCGAGGATGTCATTGCTGAAGTTGCAAAGCCAGCTGACTTCATCGACCATGGAGAAACATTACACCGCACTGATGTGTGGATGTCCGCCTGACGAGCATATTCGAATCGATCACGGACTGGCGCAAAAAAAGCAGGCATCAGGGCGGAAGCGCATGGTGATTGATCGAAACGGTCAGCATGCGTTGACGGTATTCCGTCGCCTCGAGTGCGTGGGTGACTTTGCCTTTGTATCTGCGAGAATCCACACAGGTCGAATGCATCAGGTACGGGTGCATGCGCAGGCCCTTGGACACCCGCTTGCCGGCGACGATCTCTATGGAGATTTTTCCAGAAATAAACAGCTCAGAAAGTACGGCTTAAAACGTTTATTTTTACACGCCAGAAAGTTACACCTTAAACATCCGACAGGGAACAGGGATCTGGTAGTAGAGGCCCCCTTGCCGTGTGATCTGTCACGGTGTTTACAGCATCTGCGCGACATGCAGCTAAACGCCATATCAGATGACGTTTGAACGCTCAGTCCGTCTGCTTATTTTTGACTGGGACGGAACCCTGATGGATTCAGCCGCCAAGATTTCCAATTGCTGGATGGCATCAGCAATGGATCACAAGGTACCAAAGCCAACCGACCGAGCGGTTCGTCAGCTTATTGGTGTCAGTCTGGAGCGAATGGCCTTTGAGTTGTTCCCGGAGTGCAACGCGATACAACGGCAGCAACTGACAGATCGCTATGTCGAGCACTGGATCCAGCACGATAAGACAGAAATGCCGTTTTTCTCTAATGTTGCCGACGGCTTGCGTGCGCTGGAGCGAGCGGGCTTTCTGATTTGTGTCGCCACGGGAAAGTCTCGCCGCGGACTTGAGCGCGCGTTGCAGGACTGCAGTTTCGCTAAAGTTTTTGCCTACACCCGATGTGCGGACGAATCACGTCCCAAGCCGGACCCGCAGATGTTGTTCGATGTTCTTGAGTTTTGTGGGTCGGAAGCCTGCGAGTCAGTAATGATCGGCGATACAACATACGATCTCGAAATGGCGCACCACGCCGGGGTGTATGCCCACGGAGTGGGCTATGGCTATCACTCAGATCAGCAACTGGCTCCACTGAGCGACTTTCCGGTATTTCATGACTTTAAATCTTTGAGTCAGTTTTGGCTCGATAAATCGGCCGCCTTGCGGTAATGAAATCCGTGCATGAGCCGGAAGTTGTTGAATTCGCCGAAGAGCGCTGGTCGCAACCGAATTCATTCTTCGGGAGTGGAATGGACAGTCGCAGCAGTGATAACGCGATGTTGTGCCATTTATACGGTGCGCTGATCAGAGCGTCACAATATGACTGGCAGAACGCGGGTCGTGTCATGCTTGACCGCACGGACGTACGCATCCTTTTCGACAGCTATCAGGCAGTATTGCCGTTTCGTCAACTCGATGTCTGTTGCCGAGAGCTGGACCGATTCGTAAGAGACCATGTTTTCAGTCAATGGTGGGCTGTTGATCCGAATTCCGTTGGCCCATCTGAAGACCGGGCGATCGCGATTGCCCGGGAATGGGTTGCCGAAATATCGGAGTCTGTATTTGGCGATCGGGAGTACCGCTTTCATGCCGAATTGGTATTGTTTTTCTCCTGTCCATTCCTGCCGGTTGTGCCGTCCAGGCAAGGTCCGATATCGGTCCACTTTGCAGGTGTGCAAGAGGCTGTCCGAAGACCGGCCCCGGTGTTTGGGGATGCTGAACAGTACACCCTCATACAGTCGATGCTTGAGCAAACTGACTGGTGGTTGCGTCGACTTCACTTTGAGTCAATCGATAGGCCGTTGCGTGATAAACTGTGTGCTTGAAGACTGCTGCGATTATCGCCCTGCGGCTATTGTGCAGCGCTGTGATCTGACGAAAATGAGATGCGTCACTGCATCACTATCCTGCCTGAACTGATTTAAGAATCCATTGGCCAAAAAGAAAAACAAGCCGCGACAATCTTCCCGTAGTGCATCCACACCGGTGCTTCCTGGCAAAGTCACAGGCCTGCTCAGGGAAGTCGGCGCAATAGCACTGTTTGCGCTGGTGGCTTATCTGGCGGTTTGTCTATTGACGTATTCAGCCTCTGATCCTGGACCTACACATACCGGGGATGGTGGTGAAATTGCCAATATGGGTGGACGTGTTGGCGCCTGGTTTGCGGACCTGATGTTTACCCTGTTCGGGAGAATGGCGTATCTGTTTCTCTTGCTGCTCTGCGCCACCGGATGGCGTCTGTATCGCGACAAACCTGGTGAGGGGCGAGACGCTTCTCCGGTATGGGTGTCGGCGTTGTTCCCGATCAGCGGCTTTGTGCTGGCCCTGATTGGCGCCTGCGGACTGGAACACATTTACTTCCCGTTTACCGACCCCGCAACGGTGGTCAATGCGGGAGGCATTCTTGGCGAGTTCAGCGGGAATGCTTTTGGTGCAAACTTTGGCATGATCGGTGCGACCGTCATATTTCTGGCTTTGTTGATTGCAGGCATTACGCTGGTCACGCATTTTTCCTGGTTCTCGCTGATGGATGAGATCGGGTTTCAGATTTTTGCTCTGGTTGATCGCGGCCGCAACTGGCTTGAAGCACGGCAGGACCGAAAGGCGGGTGAGGTTGTTCGCCGCGAGCGCGAGATTAATGTGAAGCAGATTCGGGAAGAGATCACGGAGAAAAAACCGCCAAAAATCGAGCCGAAAATCGATACCCCAGAAATCAGTGTAAGACCTCAAAAAGAACGTCAGGTCAGTTTGTTCAAGGAACAAAGCGGGTCAACTGAGCTGCCGCCCTTGTCACTTCTGGACGAACCGACCGTCAACACCGGTGGATATTCGCGCGAAGAGCTGGAGACTATGTCCCAGTTGCTGATGAAAAAACTTAAAGACTTCAATGTCGATGTTACCGTTGAGGCCGTGCAGCCCGGTCCGGTAATTACACGCTTCGAGATTGAACCCGCTGCCGGTGTAAAGGCGAGCACCATTGTCGGTCTGGCCAGAGACCTTGCGCGGTCATTGTCTGTGGAAAGTGTGCGGGTTGTTGAAAACATCCCAGGGAAAAGTGTAGTTGGGATAGAAATACCGAATCAGAATCGCGAAGTTGTTCGACTTGTCGAGGGGCTTTCGTCTCAGGAGTACGAGCGCAGCAACTCACCGCTGTCTCTGGTTCTTGGAAAAGACATCGCCGGCAATGCAGTGATTACTGATTTGATGAAAATGCCTCACGTGCTTATAGCGGGTACAACGGGTTCGGGAAAATCGGTCTGCGTCAACGCGCTGATACTCAGTCTGGTCTACAAATCCACCCCGGAGGAAGTGCGCCTGATTATGGTAGACCCGAAATTTCTTGAACTTTCGGTTTATGACGGTATTCCGCACCTTCTGGCACCGGTGGTTACCGATATGAACAAGGCTGCGAACGCGCTGCGCTGGTGCATAGTTGAGATGGATCGAAGGTTCCGTCTGATGGCCGCAACCAGTGTGCGCAATATCGGCGGTTACAACAAAAAGGTTCAGGCGGCGCAAAAATCGGGTTCGCCAATTGAAGACCCTACATTCGTGCCAGAAGAGGGTGAGTCGCCGGAGTATCTGACCACGTTGCCCTACATTGTGGTCATTGTTGATGAACTGGCCGACCTGATGATGGTCGCCGGTAAAAAAATCGAGGAAATCATTATACGTATTGCACAACGGGCGCGTGCGGCAGGCATCCACCTTGTGCTGGCGACACAGCGACCTTCTGTCGATGTGGTAACGGGTCTGATAAAAGCCAATGTCCCCACGCGTATCGCTTTCCAGGTGTCTTCGCGCGCTGATTCAAGAACCGTGCTTGATCAGATGGGAGCTGAGCAGCTGCTGGGGCAGGGTGATATGTTGTTTTTGCCGCCGGGTAATGCGTTTACCCAGCGCGTTCACGGATCATTTGTTTCTGACGAGGAAGTGGCCAAAGTTGTGTCCCAGCTGAAAACCTCCGGTTCACCAGTCTATGTGGATGAAGTCACAGACGGTGCTCCGGGAGGTAGCGACAGTAACGATCCGAACAATGCGTTTGGCGGTGATGATGCAGAGGGCGATGCGCTGTACGACGAAGCCGTTCGATTCGTCACTGAAAGCCGACGAGCGTCAATATCGGCGGTTCAGCGTGCCCTGCGAGTAGGGTATAACCGTGCGGCACGGATGATTGAGACAATGGAAGAAGCTGGCGTAGTATCGCCTGCCGAAAATGGAAAACGCGAAGTGTTGGTGCCCGCTCCGCCAAAAGACTGAAGATAACTTCTGATGAGACGATTACAGAAAATAGTACTGGCTGCAGCACTGATTTTAGTGAACTCAGCTTTCGCCAGTCCGGGTCTGGATGCCCTGGACAATTTTTTCAACAATGTCCAGACCTTTGAAGCGCGATTCGGACAGATTGTGCTGGACGAGACGCTGGAATCTGTCGACGACGGTCAAGGTACGGTATACATCAAGCGACCAGGGCTGTTTCGCTGGGACTACGAGCCGCCGGAAGCACAGGAAATTGTGGGTGATGGTTTCCGGGTCTGGTTGCACGATATTGAACTTGAGCAGGTCACTGTGCGAGATCAGGCAACCGCACTGGGTCGAACTCCCGCGATTCTGCTCGCTGGGGGAGGTGATCTCGAGGCGGATTACTTCATTGATGATATTGGTACACAGGGACGGTTCGACTGGGTAAACCTGATCCCCAAGGATGAAGAGAGCAATTTTAGCGAGGTCAGAATTGGTTTTGAGGACAATCGATTGAGGCTCATGGAACTCCTTGATACTCTGGGACAGCGAACCCGAATCACGTTCGTAGACCTTAAGGAGAATCAGCCCATATCCGATACCGTATTCGATTTCATTCCACCACCGGGTGTGGATGTGATCGACGAGTCGGAAGAGTAGGTGTTTCCGGTCCGCTGATCGTATGGATGCGGATTTCCACACACCGCTGGCAAGTCGAATGCGACCTGCCAGTATTGATGATTTCATCGGTCAGACCCACCTGCTCTCTGCCGGCAAGCCTCTGTACCAGATGCTGAATGGCGGGCGACTGCATTCGCTGATCCTCTGGGGACCTCCGGGGACCGGAAAAACCAGCCTTGCACGAATGATGAGCGAGGCGGTCGCTGCAAACTTTGCTACGCTTTCCGCGGTCACCAGCGGCGTTGCCGATATCCGCAAAGCGGTTGATTCCGCGCGAGAATCCATATCTACCGGTGAGCAGACCGTGCTGTTTGTCGATGAAGTGCATCGATTCAACAAAAGTCAGCAAGACGCATTTTTGCCACATATAGAGGACGGCTCGATTACATTTGTCGGAGCGACTACGGAAAATCCGTCCTTTGAACTTAACAAAGCGCTACTGTCCCGTGCGCGGGTGTATATCCTGAGATCGCTGGGCGATGATGAACTCCGGCAGCTGGTCAAACGTGCAATTAGTGATCCGCTCAGAGGACTTGGGGATCGCCAACTCACAGTAGATGACAAAGCGCTGAATATGCTGATCGCTGCCTCTCATGGCGATGCAAGAAGAATACTGACGATGCTTGAGCTCGCGGCTGATCTGGTCGATGAAGGTTCAGACAGCGCGGCAGCGATCACAGCCGAAATTGTCTCTGAAGTCACAGCGTTCCGCCTTCAGCAGTTTGACAAGGGAGGAGATGTCTTTTACGACCAGATTTCTGCGTTGCAGAAGTCTATCCGGGGTTCAGATCCGGATGCGGCGATGTACTGGTGCCAGCGCATGATTCAGGGTGGCTGCGATCCCCACTATCTGCTGCGGCGACTGCAGGTCATCGCCAGTGAGGACATTGGCAATGCTGATCCCAGAGCTATTACCGTTGTGCTCTCAGCCTGGCAGGCCTTTGACCGACTTGGTCCGGGCGAAGGCGACATTCCGATTGCGCAGGCTGTGACTTATCTGGCGGTCGCGCCTAAGAGCAACGCAGCCTATCTGTCACTTAAAGCGGCAAAACGACTCGCTGGTGAATACAGCGACCTTCCGGTTCCGACCCATCTGAGAAACGCACCCACTGCACTGGCAAAGTCAATGGGGCATGGCGATGGATATCGTTACTCCCATGATGAGCCCGGCTCATTTTCGGCCGGACAGCGCTATTTTCCTGACGAATTGAAGGAGGAGTTTCTGTATAACCCAACCGATAATGGTCTGGAAAAGAAAATCCTCGAGAAAGTGCGTTACCTTCGCGAACAAAATAAAAGGGCGCGTGATGAGTGAATGGTTACTGGTTGCCTCGGGCGGTGCGTTCGGCAGCTGCCTGCGATGGCTGTGTTCGCGAAAAATTTCGACACTGCACGATCCAGGATTTCCCTGGGGAATCCTCACCGTAAATATCGTCGGTTCGTTTGCAATCGGCTTTGTGTACGCGCTGATGCACAACAGATTGCCGCTTGAACATCCTGCACGTGCATTTCTCATCGTCGGCGTTCTTGGCGGCTTTACAACATTTTCTGCGTTTTCACTGGATACGCTGCAGTTGTTCTCAAATGGTTATGTTGTCAGAGCAATGGCGAATATAATCGCCACTCTGATTATCTGTCTGCTTGCCACCTGGATTGGTTTGTTGAGTGGGCGATACCTGACAGCACTTTAGATCGAATTTGAGGTAGTTATGCTGGATCCGCAGCATCTTAGACTGAATATTGAAAATACAGCGACGCGCCTGCGGCAGCGAGGATATGAGCTGGACGTTGAACATATGCAGGCAATGGAGGACCGGCGTCGCGAGCTACAGTCCGACACGGAGAGTCTTCAGGCTGAACGCAACGCTGTTTCCAAGTCGATAGGCGCGGCCAAATCCCGTGGCGAAGACGTGCAGCCCCTGCTCGATTCAGTCGCTGATCTGGGGGACCGACTGAAAGCCCAGCAGAGCGAACTTGCCCGGTTGCAGGATGACATACAAACCATCGTCAGCGGCATACCGAATCTGGCACACGATTCCGTGCCGGTCGGGACAGATGAAAGCGAGAACAAGGAAGTACGTCGATGGGGTTCGCCTCGAGAGTTTGATTTTGACGTCAAAGATCACGTTGATCTGGGAGCGTCGGGGCAGGCGATGGATTTCGAAATGGCGGTCAAGCTGTCAGGTTCCCGTTTTGTGACTATGCAGGGCGACCTGGCCCGTCTCCATCGCGCTTTGTCACAGTTCATGCTCGATATGCATGTTGATCGGCATGGCTATACCGAAACTATTGTTCCTCTGCTGGTGAGCTCGAAAACACTCTACGGTACCGGCCAATTGCCCAAGTTTGAGGATGATCAGTTTGCAACCACGGATGATCAGCCGTTTTACCTGATTCCGACCGCCGAGGTGCCCCTGACGAATTTTGCTGCAGACCGGATTCTGGACGCGGATGAGTTGCCCATGATGCGCGTAGGTCACACGCCATGCTTTCGTCGCGAAGCCGGATCTTATGGTCGTGACACCCGCGGCATGATACGTCAGCATCAGTTTGAAAAAGTTGAACTTGTGCATATCGTTCAACCGGATCAGTCTTATGATGCGCTTGAACTGCTGACCTCGCATGCAGAAGCCGTGTTGCAGGCGCTTGATTTGCCTTACAGAGTGCTGGTGCTCTGCACCGGGGATATGGGGTTTGGGGCAAGTAAAACCTATGATCTTGAGGTCTGGATACCCAGTCAGAATCAGTATCGTGAAATTTCATCATGCAGTAACTGTGAGGATTTCCAGGCCAGAAGGATGCAGGCCCGTTGGCGGAATCCCGCAACCGGAAAACCCGAGCTGGTGCACACACTAAACGGTTCCGGAGTGGCCGTAGGCCGCGCGCTGGTAGCTGTTATGGAGAACTATCAGAATGCGGACGGCACTGTTTCGGTGCCCGAGGTATTGCGAGCCTATATGGGCGGCAAGTCTGTGATTTTTGACTGAATCGGTCTGTTTCGCAGTTTCATGAGTCATCCACTTCGCGGGAAGCACTACCTGCTGACGGGAGCCAGCTCTGGTATTGGCAAGGCGACTGCGAGGCGCCTTGCAGATCTGGGCGCGCGACTGACTTCCCTCGGGCGTCGGCATCCTGACGGACTTGATCTCGATGCGCACGTCAACTGCGACTTGAGTATGCAGGCGGATATTGAGGCGACCTGCAAATCTGTAATCGGCCAGGCAGCGTCGTTAGACGGCTGCGTTCTAGCTCACGGTTACGGCAAATTCGGTGGGCTCGAGGAGTTCTCGGACGCAGACATTTGTAGATTGGTGCAAACCAATTTCACCAGCTGTGCGCAGATTATCAAACAGATGCTACCGGTATTAAAACGTGGCAATCGGAGTGATCTGATACTTATCGGTTCGGAAGCCGGTGTGCGTGCAGGAAAAAAAGGTGCGGTGTATAGTGCAACCAAGTTTGCACTGCGTGGTTTGGCTCAGGCGCTGCGAAGCGAGTGTCAATCCGCAGGTGTGCGCATCAGCTGTATCAATCCGGGAATGGTCGACACACCGTTCTTCGACGATCTGGATTTCACTCCGGGAGAGAGCAGGGATAACGCGTTGTTGCCGGATGATGTCGCCGAGGCGATCGCGAATGTTCTGATGTCACCGGGTCACGTCGTCTACGATGAGATCAATCTGACGCCGCAAAAAAACGTTATTCGAAACAGGAAAACGTAAATATGAACAGAGTTGCAATTACCGGTGCAAGTGGCCGTATGGGGAGAACACTTGTTCGACTCCTGCAAAATCACGATGAACTGGTGCTTACGCAGGCCAGCGACAGGCATGACAGCCCGGCCATTGATCGGGACGCCGGGTTTCTTGACAACCTTCCGGATACAGGCGTCACCGTAGCTCGCGAGCTGGATGCACAACAGCTGGATACTGTCATTGACTTCACTCACCCAACTGCACTGTCAGACCACGTCTCGTTTTGTCGACGACATAACAAGGCGCTGATGGTC
This sequence comes from Pseudomonadota bacterium, assembly GCA_039029455.1. GTDB lineage: Bacteria > Pseudomonadota > Gammaproteobacteria > Arenicellales > Poriferihabitantaceae > JBCCGE01. The sequence goes on from JBCCGE010000061.1 coordinate 17,881, forward strand.
GGAACGACGGGGCTTGGAGATTCCGAACTGGACTTGTTGAAGGCAGCGGGTGAAGACATTTGTGTGGTTTTGGCGGCCAACACCAGTGTCGGGGTGAATTTATGCGCATCCCTGGCTGCAACAGCGGCTGAGGTAATCGGCCCGGTTACGGACATCGAAATCGTTGAATCTCACCACCGTCATAAAGTTGATGCACCGTCCGGGACGGCCCTATACCTGGGTCAATCAATTGCTGACGTGCTGGGTAAGGATTTAAAGCGTGATGGTGTCTATCAACGCCACGGCCAGACCGGCGAGAGACCGGATGGGAGCATTGGTTTTTCGACCATTCGCGGGGGTGATATTGCAGGCGAGCATACGGTCATGTTCATTGGCGAAAATGAGCGTATTGAAATCACCCATCGCGCCACCGACCGGGTAATATTTGCGCGAGGTGCGTTACGTGCCGCCGAATGGGTGACCAGGAAACAACTAAAGGGCGAAAAAGGTTTTTTTGGAATGCGCGAAGTGCTCGGTTTGAATTGATTGAAACAGACTCTGGCGTTAGAATCCGGCGCCAGCATGATATCCACACAGAACATCACAGGAGAAGCCGAAAGCGGCTTCTCCTTTTTTTTGCCCAGACGATATGATTTCCGATCAAACTTTCACAAAATCTGCTATGGAGATTCCGCTTGACTGAACCAGCCACACTGGTGCTCGCAGACGGCACTACTTTCAGCGGACAGTCGATTGGCACTACCGGTGTTGCTGTCGGTGAAGTCGTTTTCAATACTGCGCTGACCGGTTATCAGGAGATTCTGACCGATCC
>JBCCGE010000062.1:0-17876 GCA_039029455.1 Pseudomonadota bacterium
CACTTGCATCTAATTTATAATCTCGAATTATCAATGACTTAAAACACATACGTTTAAATACACTAAGCTATATTTCAGTTGAATTTCATAATATTATGTTAAGTATGCAGTGATTCGAACAAAGCAGTACAAGCCGCACAAACTGCATTCAATCTAAACCTGATACGAGACTAACGAATGACCGATTTACAAAAGCGAAACACTCTGAAAACCATGGCCGTTGCAGGAATGGGATGTACCGCAGCCGCAATTGCGCCCGCCCTTCTCGCCTCAACGGACGCGACTTTCTTGCCGGCGGACGCGCCATCGCATGTCCCGTTTTCTGGGCTGACTCTGAGGTATGCAACACATGCCCATGGCACCACGCTGTTGGTGAGAAACGAAACCCGCGAGCGGATTTCAGTACTTGAGCTTTCACCCGGATACATTGAAACACCGGACGGCGAAATCAGCCTGCATGGACTGATTGGATCTGGAAACCTGATTGTGCCGGCGAATGCAACACAGGCCTATGAGGTCACTGACAATCAGAAATTTATCCGCTACGCATGGTGGACGCATGTCACCGACCCCACAAGGCATGCTCAAACCCATTCAACACAATTCGTCAGCGTAGTTACTCGTGCTGAGAGCGCAAAATCCGATACTCTGAAACTGTATAGCGCGGGACTCTCAGTCGGTTAGGTATCGCGCGAACGTTTGCGGCTTCCTGCAGACTTAACCTGGACAATGCCCGCCTGATCGCATAATCGGGCGGGGTTCTGTATTGGATATCCGTTCTTAAATTCTCTGCCGAGTTGCATCCGGCTCTGTTGCCGCTCAGGACGCTGACAGATTTTGCTCCAGTATCTGTCGGATTGAATTCGGTATTCTTGCAGACGTCCGGGATTCCGGATCAAAAAACACTTCTACGGTATCGTACGTGGCATGAACCTCGAGGGTATCGACATGCAGCATTCTCTGGGTAAACGTGCAGCTCTTTCCGCCCACTCGCGTTATTGCGCTATCCACAACGATTAAATCGCCGGCTACGAGTTCTTTGACAAACTGCGTGGTTGCAGATGCAGTGACTGTGTGTACACCAAATTCGTTTTGCATTTTTTGGTGACTGCCCCAGTGCACAGGCCACAGATGAAAAGCCGCTTCATCAAAAAAATGACTGTACCAGCGGACATTCATATGTCCAAATGTATCGCAATACCATGGATGCACCACACCTCTCAGGATCTCTCTTGGTTCAGTCATTGGTTGCTACTTTGTCGTGGGTTGAAGAGTGGGTGAATTCATCGACATCGCTATTTCAGCAACGGATGATCATCGGGTAACTTGTTGATCAACCATGTCGCCAATCGGTGTCGGATATTCAGATCGGTGAGTTGATCATGAGGTAATGGTTGGATTCTCTTGTCATGCACAAGAAGACGGTAGATAAACTCGAGCTTCTGCTTTTGAGAATCCGATTCTTCAATTGCGCCCGCACCTCTTTTTTTTACGTAGGCCGTACCAATTCGAATGACTTCACGGATAACTTCCGCTTCATTCTTGATTTTCTTCGCCTTACTCATCGCGCAATCATAAACCAACTCAACCAGACCGCAAGCGATGTTCCTTGATCTTTTCAGACATTACTCGCGAGAGGTATGCCGATCTTTTTCCCCAATTCAGACTCTCGCTCTCCCGTCTCAGGCCCACCCTTCCTGAACTTGCCTTTTAGAAAATTATTTGAACGAAAAGCCATTTTAAATGCGCGCGGGGTGGAAACTTAAGGCAGATTACTTTGGATTCTGTGAGCGAACTATCGATCTGTCGACGATAGAATTCTAATGGTCACTCTCCGCATAATCTTAATTCCATCAAATTCTGTGGGCGGATCTCAGTAGAAAAACGAGCTCTGCACAAGAAATACTGGCAAAATCCGCGTTTCTAGCACCGCGCCAATTGTCTCTGACACCCAATGATCCGAGCGAACCTGCAAATATTCTGTGCCATGTTCCTGTGGGCGACAGGATTTCCGGCGGCGGATGTATTACTTGAAAGCTGGGGACCAATCGTTCTTAACACGGTTCGAACAGCACTGGGCGTCGCGGTACTGGCGACAATATGGCTGTATGTAGATGGCATCAAAAAAGTTGCCCAGGCGCCCTGGATAAAGGGCCTGTTCGTTGGCGGACTCGGCTTCGGAGTGGGCTCAATTCTGCTGCTGATTGGTCAGAAAGTATCGGACCCTGTTGTCCCGGCAGTTGCCGCATCCATGATGCCTATTGCCGGCGCAGTTATTGAGGTAATTTTTGACGGTCGAAAAATGACCGCACGACTTTACACTGGTGGGTTGTTTGCACTGCTCGGCGGTATGCTGGCCAGTGGCGCAAATGTCAGTCAGGGTGATTTTGGTTACGGAGCAATGTTGTGTCTTGTCGCCGTGGTGTTGTTTGCCTGGGGCACCCGCGCCACAACGCGCAGTCTGCCAACCATGTCAACGACCGGGAAAACTGCACTCACCATGCTGGGCGCGTTAAGCTTTATCTTCTTCGTGTACGTGCTTGCGTCATGGTTTGAACTGGGTGGAACTCGTGTTGGGGACACCACGCCCTTCCACTGGCTACTGATGTTTATTTTTGCCGTGGTATCTATGGCCATTGCGCAATTGCTGTGGATTTTCGGGTCCAGTGGGCTGGGCATTTTACTCGCCTCGTTCCATATGAATGCAGTACCTTTCTACGTCATGGCCATCGTTGTTCTGATTCAGGATAAACCCTGGAATGGATGGCAGGCGGTTGGTGCGGCACTCGTCGGCTGCGGCGTATTGATTGCACAGTCGGGAAAACGTCGAAAACAACACCGCAAGTCTGGGGAAAACCTGTCTTCAGCGTTTCAATATGAGCAAGAAGAACGCTCACACGGTTACTATCGAATATAGCCAATGTTGAGCCCATATAGATTTGTCCTAAATCGTTCGCTGTCTGCACCGCAATCGATCACCAAACCTGTGACTATCTGTGACGAATCACACTTCTGAATACGACTACATTGTTATCGGCGCCGGATCAGCGGGATGTGTGCTGGCCAACCGGTTAAGTGAAGACTTGAATCATCGGGTGTTGGTGCTGGAAGCCGGTCCGATGGACCGAAACCTGATGATTCACATACCTGCCGGGGTCTACAGTGTCTACAAAAACCCGGCCTTAAACTGGAATTACTTCACCGAGCCTGAACCAGAGTGTGAAGACAGGAAATTGGATTTACCCCGCGGGAAAGTCGTCGGCGGATCGTCATCCATAAATGCCATGGTCTATATGCGCGGACATCCACTGGACTACGACCGATGGGCCGAGGACTATGGACTGGATCAGTGGCGATTCGATCATTGCCTGCCCTATTTCAAGCAATGCGAAAACTCTGACCGTGGTGCAAATGAATGGCGGGGAGATAAGGGTCGTCTTGGTGTCACCCGGGGAATCATAGAAAACCCACTGTTTGATGCTTTGTGGGAGGCCGGATCGCAATCCGGTCAGGGGCAATCAGAAGATTTAAACGGCTACCAGCCGGAAGGCGTCGCCCGATTGGATCGAACCACCAAAAACGGACGCCGTTGTTCGGCCGCAGTTGCTCACCTCAGACCGGCCCTGTCTCGTCAAAATCTGAATCTGCAAGTGAATGCGCTGGTCGAGCAAATTGTCGTTGAAGATCAGTCAGCAAAGTCCGTTCGATATTCGATTCGTGGCACCCAAATGCATGCTCGGGCAACAAAAGAGATTATCGTGTCTGCAGGTGCGATCAAATCACCTCAGATTCTGATGCTGTCCGGAATCGGCCCCGAGTCCCACCTTAAGGAAATGGAAATTCCGTGCGCGCACGCATTATCCGGAGTGGGTCGCAACCTTCAGGATCATCTGTCGCTGGACTATGTTCAGGAATGCACCAAGCCTGTCACACTGGATTATCTCAATCGCCCGCTGACCAAAGTGAATATCGGCACGCGCTGGCTGTTTAACAGGACCGGTATGGCAGCATCCAACCTGTGGGAGATGGGCGGTCTGGTATCCGGAAACTCGCAGACCCCCTTTCCCAATCTGCAATACCATTTCGCTCCGGTCTATCCCGAATTCGAAGGCCGAAAAATCAGACTGCATCAGGCCTGGAATATGACCGTTGATCAGCTACGACCAAAGAGTCGCGGTTGCATCAGGCTCCGAAGCGCGGATCCAAGTGATCGACCACTGGCGCAGTTCAACTACTTATCGGATTCGCACGACCTTAAAGAACTCGTTGAAGCCTATAAATGCATGGATGAAATTTTCAGGCAACCAGCGTTTAATGAATTTCGGGGTAAGCGAATTGAGCCCTCCCCCGACATTCGTTCCGATGAAGACATCGCCCATTGGGTTCGTGAAACCACGTCAACCGATTATCACCCCTGTGGCAGTTGCCGTATGGGTCACGACAAAGATGCTGTAGTGGACAGCGAGATGCGGGTCCATGGCATTGAAAATCTGCGAGTAGTGGATGCTTCTATAATGCCAAACATAGTGAGCGGAAATCTGAACGCGCCCACCCAGATGATCGCGGAACGCGCAGCGGATTTTATTCTCGGGCAACCGCAACTCACACCATATCGTCCCCCTTACCATTTCGAATCAGGATGACTACGGGTTCTCTAATATCACTCCGATCTGCATACACGAATTCACTCGGGTGCCATCAAATTTGACTATCGGTCACGCGCGACACATCTATCTCGATCCTGCTATTTTTTGCCCTGGCGCTTTTGCCTCACTTGGCTTACTCCGCCGTTTTTGATTGTGGCATTTATCACATTTTTTCAGATGTACTCACTCTAAGGTTCATGTTCGAGCGCGACAGTGAATCTGTTGCGTTCTTCAACCGGACACAGAGTAAGGGCGCACCATCCCTTTACCGTTCAGCGCAATCACCGCAACCATCGGGAGCGATCAATTATTTCATCGCTCGGTGATAGATTGACCTGACCTTAGTCATTGCGCTGCACTGTATCAGTGATGATCTTCGTCATCCTTTGTGATCTGAATCATCACTGATGTCTCTGTGAAAAGTGAGGAACCCACAATGGCAGAAAACAGGAAATCCAAATCATACGAAGTCAGGGTACAGGCCGCAGAACTGGCAAAATCCAGGACGCATCCGCGACATGAATCGAATGGCGACGAGCAACGATATTCCGGTGCTCACTATGCCATGAGCTTCAGCAAAGGGCTTGAACACGACAAAACAACGGGGTTGCCCAAAAACCCGCAACATTTTGAAGCCTTTCGTCAGGCTATTGACGATGGCCATATCGACGCTTTCAACAATCGAGTACCCGTACCCCGCACTCCAACCGCTTCTTATAGCGTTCCCAAAGGGAAAAAATTAGGGAGGAGGTTCTGGGAAGCGCCAACAGCGGGTGTCGCCTACGACCTTGAAGGTCCTGACTGTCAGGCCGTAACGATGGCGCCGGCACCAGCGCTGTGCAGCGACGAACTGGCATTTGAAATGGCAGAAGTGTACGAGCTCGCACACGTTCGCGATGTTCCATTCTCCTACTGGTCGGGAGCCACAACAACCAACACCAGGCTAAAGGGCTCGATTGATCGCCTGAATTCCTATTCGTATGCAAAGAATAATTTCCCCGTCCGACCCAGAACAACAAATGAAAGCGGTGACCTGGATTCGCAAACAGTTTTCCGGGGGTCGTCCCCAGGTGTAGAGAAAGGTCCCTACCTCTCCCAGTTTCTGCTTATCGGAAACGATCTCACCGGTTTCGATGGCAAATCTACTGTTGATAAAGGTCAGATTGGGTACGGGGCTCTGCAGATCAGTCAGAAAGTCCCTGAGGCGAAACCGGAGGTTGATTATATGACCAGGTGGAACGATTGGCTGACAGTTCAGGAGGGGTTCGATGTCAACGATATAGCCAAAGACGGCGGTCAGGAATTCACAAAAAAACTGCGATTCATTACGACTCCTCGAGATCTGGCAACGTATGTGCATTTCGATGCATTGTACGAAGCATATCTGAATGCCTGCCTGATTCTTTTGGGCATGAAAACACCGTTTGATCCGGGCTTTGCAACACTGGCTGGAATGCGACGTTCATTTCCACACAGTACGTGGTCTGCGGGACACGAACCCAGTGCTGGCGGTTTTGCGCTGTATGGTGGTCCCCATATACTAACTCTGGTCACGGAAGTTGCCACAAGAGCATTGAAAGCAGCGCGCTATCAGAAGTTCAACGTCCACAACCGGGCCCGGCCTGAAGTTCTGGCTGCCCGACTGCACAAAGAACCAGTGCTGAATAAAAACTACGGCAACCAGTTTTGCTCCTGCATCACGGACATGTGCCGGGAAATTGGGGATACGCTTGTGGTCATCGAAAAACAGAACGGCGGGCGAACAAACAGATTGTTACCGATGGCGTTCAGAGAAGGTTCTCCGATGCACCCGTCGTACGCGGCCGGGCACGCAACGGTAGCAGGTGCATGCGTGACTATTTTGAAAGCATTCTTCGATACCGGCACAGTATTCGTAAAACCCAAGAAGGACTCGCCGGCTTTTATTCATCCGGAAAAATCAGCTCAAGGTATAGCCTATACACCGAACAAAAAGGGAACAGCTTTGGATGAATCGTCGTGCGAGTGTCCGTTAACTCTTGAGGGCGAATTGAACAAGCTCGCAGCCAATATTTCGATTGGGCGAAATATGGCGGGAGTCCACTACTTCTCAGACTATTACGACAGTCTGCGAATGGGTGAAGAAATTGCGATCGGACTGCTGGAGGAGCAGGCCCTGTGCTATCCGACAGACCCATTTGTGCTGTCGCTGCCAACGTTTGATGGCAACACTGTCCGAATAGGAGCGCGGTAAGCTCGGATTGATCTGATTTCTTCGCTACTCAAATCCGAGAAATTCAATACTCAGGGAGGACGTTTCGTCCTCCCTAAGACATCAAAAAACTACAAACCGCGGGGCCCAGTGCAAAAACCGGGCTAGTTTTCATTACATTCAAACCGCCTCTTCTGCTGAAGGACAATCGAGAACCGGTTCACAGCTTCTTCAGCCGACGCAACATTCTTCTGGCCAAGGGAAAGATATCGCGCAGATTTCAACTGTTCGAGATTTTTTTGTATCGTGCCGTACCTGTATTCCGCGTCGGTCAATCTTAGACAATAGTAATCCTTTTCACTCTTTTCTTCGGACAAGATAAAACTCCACAGCACCTGCGAATCATGAACTACTTCATTCGCCAACTCCGACTCGTCATTGTGTTGAAGAAACAGATAGAAAGACACACACAAGCCAATCAAAACGCCGGCAAGCACAAGGAAAACAGACTTCATCATATCGCTATGAAAATACTAATGAAGGTGAACCGATTTTTCGGGCAAGGATCAGTAAGGGGAATACGCTTGGTATCTGCAGAAACATAACAGAACATGCGTTTTATTGATCGTCAATTCTTTTGCTCCAGATTTCATGTAACTCTGTCGAAAATAGAAAAAACCTGATGGATATTTCGCTAAAGAGGTCATCAGCGCACGTTTGGATGGCAATGTCGGCCGCCTCATTCAGCGGAAAACCGTACGCACCGCAGGAAATCGCAGGAAAAGCGATGGAAGCGCACTTGTTTTCACTGGCAAGAAGAAGAGAATTGCGATACGCAGATCTCAATGTTGCTTCAGGGACGGGATCGGAAGCATATATTGGTCCGACGGTATGAATAACAAATTTTGACGGCAGGTTTCCCGCGGCGGTAATTCTGGCCTCGCCGAACGGACAACGAAGGCCGTCAACCAATGGAACCTGTTTACACGCTTCCAGCAACTCCGGCCCCGCTGCCCGATGAATAGCACCATCAACCCCGCCTCCGCCGAGCATGGCTGGGTTTGCTGCGTTGACAATTGCATCTACGTCAGCTTGTGTAATGTCTCCTATGACTGCTTCTAAGTTTCTCATGACGACCTGTTTGTTCTAAACCATCGATCGAACCGAAAAATGGTTTGCAACACTTTTGCCAGCTACTTGCCGCTTTCGGGATTGCTCAGAACTCTCCGTCCAAGAAAAAGCCAGCGTTTCCGGACAAATTACCCAATGTCAGTGCATGCAAAACACTTTGCCACGCGGGCGACATACCTGGCGCCCGCACTGCTGCCAGGATTTTAGCTCGCCACATTCAGATCATCGTAACTGTACCACTGCGCAGGGTCGAGCACATCGATCGGCCGCATACTGTCACCGATAATCGACACCATTACATCGTTGATCCGATGTCCTTGCGGACCCTCGCCAACCTGCGGTCTGTAGTCACGACTGTTGTTCATCATCCACGCTTCCCAAATACGATCAACGTTGCAGTGATTCAGATAAAAGACCGGATCATTCGGCGACGACCCCGGCCCCATGTCTCCACCAACCCAGACATGTACCCGGTTATGCAACGCGGGGCCATCATGCCATCCCTCAAGTATATTTCGGAGTTGCTCCGTGTTGTTATCCCACTCAGGTTCATCATAAGCAGTGGCGTCCAGCGCGTCCTGCACCTCAGATTTTCGCGGCAGTCTTCGAGCTGAGGCATTACTCGCCTGTCGTTGAATCGGTCTCGGCGTATCTGAGATGATTTGACCCTGCCCGGGGCTGAACAGTCGCACACGAATGTCGCCAACAGGGCCCTGGGTTACCTGACCGCGGGACTCACCAATTCCCGTCGCATTCCACAGTGGTGTTGTGTATTGATCTGCAGAGGGAAGTTCACCATCAGCGGCCCAGTCCCAGTATGGCAAACCAAAATCCGCATCATTTAGCACACGCTGCAAGTGGATCTCGAGCTGAATTAAGTACATACGATGCCACGGCAGAAAGATGGGTCCGCTATGGGCCGCATTACCAACATCCAGTGGCACGCTCATGGCTATGATGTGCCACAACACGAAAATGTCATAGGTTGACAGCGGCTGCTCTCGGCCCCGCATGCGTATTTGGGGGAAGCTTGTCTGCAGGAAATTGAATACATCCTGTGCTGTAACTCCGGGAAATTCCTCGTCCAGCAAACGCACCCCTTCCACATACTGATCACGAGTTGTCTGATCAGTCATAATGTTTCTTCGAATAGCGGTCATTTCATCCTCCGTGATGGTGTGGCTTGTCAGGTTTTCCGGATTTTTTTCTGTTTTTACCCAATTCATTAGGAGGCATGGGTATATCCATCACATCCACCACACGACGCAACATTTGAAGCGCCGATGTGAATGCATACTGTGGCAATGTGTGGCAATGCACTTTGCCATCGTTCATCACTGAGGCATGAAGATTGACCGGTTTGTCATCAATGTAGAATTTGTATGATGTTTCAACACGTATGCTTTTGCCCTTGTACTCTTGCCTACGGATCGATTTGGTCGCGCCGTGTCCGGCGTGGGACATATGTCCTTTGGGAAGTTTGACTTTTCTCTTTCCGCGAATGTATTTTGTGAGCGCGAGATGATCTTTGTGATGGTCTGACATTTCCGTTACCCCTTTGATAGTTGATGTTTCGAGACGCAGCGCCGGTGTCTCCAAAGCTCGCAGCATCTGCATCATTCGATAAGCAAACTCTGTCACAAATCTGTCAAAGGGTAAGTGACATTAATCACATTCCTTGATTGATAATCCAGAAATCCGAATCGCCCGGCTGGAACATCCATGATGTCAACCGGGCTTCATGTAGGTCGGTATTGGCAGGGCAACCCAGCCTCACAGAGTAGTCTCGCCACGATACGCAGAGTTAAGCCTTATATGATACAGGGTTGGAAGTCAGTTCAAAAACCGGGGCTGAATACGCGCAGGTTTATCGAAGTTATCATGTGTATAGCCCGGCGCCCTCCGCAGGACTCAGCGCCCGGTTATAGTTACAGGTGTCTGCCAGCGAACGATTGATTCCATCGAATGGATCTCTCGGCATCGCGCTCTTCATATACCCGCAGGGCGGACGCGAGATCCATTTCAAACAATTCCTCTGTATCCTCCCCTATTGCGGTTAACCGCATGGTGTACCAGGCAGTGACGCCTCCCGGTACCGTAGATTCAAATCTTGGAAAGTCCGGATCACCACCCTGGTCGCTGAGCCATGTTTCCGCGAGCCCGGGGTTCATAACCATTGCGCGCGCCAGCCCAATGAGATCAGTCGCGCCGGATGATATCGAATCAACAGCCTGATCCCGGGTTTTGAATCCACCTGTCAGCATCACAGGTACATTTGTAACGCCTTTAGCAGAACGGGCAAACTCAAGGAAATAAGGCCCTTTACCGGTGCCGTCTGAGCTTGCCTTAGCGCCGGGGAAGTACGTTCCCCCACTGACATCAATAAGGTCAATCGAGGTCCGATCCAACAATCGAACAACCTCAAGAGCATCTGTCTCCGTCAGACCGCCCTCGAGCTGGTCCGTTGAGTTGAGTCTGATGCCCACCGGGAAAGCAGCGCCGACACTGTTTCGCACGGCATCAATAATCTCAAGCACAATTTTCGATCGGCCTTCAATTGAACCGCCGTAGCCATCAGTTCGCTTGTTGAACAGTGGCGACAGAAACTGACTCAGCAGAAAACCGTGACCGGCATGAATGTGAACGCCGCTAAAACCCGTCATTTTTGCGTGCGAAGCCGCTCTGGCATAGAGCGCCGGCAGCTGCTGAATCTCCTCTGCTGACATCCCTTCACACTGAAGACCTTCGACGTCTATGGGCGATGGTCCTTTGGGCTGACTGACAGGCTCGTGTGCCAGCGCACCCGCGTGCCCAAGTTGTGCCCAGAGATGTGCGTTCCGAATAACAGCCCGACGGGTTAAAGATTCAAGCGCTGAATTGTTGGAATGTTCTCCAAATACCAGATTCCCAGGCTTTTCCGGATATCCCGGTTCCACCTGCACCTCACCGATAAACGATACCGCCGCTTCGCCATCCGCCCATTTTTCATACAATCGAATCTGCGCCTCGGTTGGATTCCCCTCACCATCACCGAGAGAATCGGACATCGACGACTTTGCCAGCCGATTCTTTAGTATTGCACCGCAGGGAAGCTCTAGTGGTCTCTTGAGTATCTCAGCCGGACTCGCGTATGAAGTCATAATTCCTCTCGTCTACGTTAACCAATAACCCAATGCTGAAGCCTAACCGTTCTCGTCGCTGAACAAAGTTTCAAATGCAGATAAAGGGATAGCATCTGAAAGCCGCACGGATTCGACAAATAGTATCGGAATGTATCGCCTGATACGTATCAACTGGCGGAGGAATCGTTGACATCGGAGTATCTCTTCGACTGACGCTGCAGCGACGCTTCATAGTCTCTCAGTGCATCCGAATCCAGATCGGATTTTGGCGGGTGATTGAAATGAAATTTTGAGCCTGCGACATCCCCGCGCAACGGCATTGCTGAATCCTCGTACCCCGGCAAAGGTCCAACGTTAGAACTTGCGTAGTTGAACCCCACGCCAAGTCGCCAGTGATCGGAACGGTTTGGACCGGAACGATGCAAGGTCAGTGTGTGATGAACGGATGCCTGTCCGGGTTCCAGATCAATATCGCAAATCCTGCTGTCATCGACTTCTGTAGTCACTCGTTGTCCGCGTCTGAGCATGCTGGAATCATCGTACGTTGCCTCATGCGGCTGCTGTCCTTGTCGATGCGAACCCCGGACCATTTGCATGCCTCCGGATTCCAAAGTGACGGGAGAGAGAGCGATCCATGCTGATACGATCTCACTGGTTGGCTCAACCGGCCAATACGTCGCGTCCTGATGCCAGGCGAAATGTGAATCTGTATGAGGCGGTTTTGCAGGTAAAAACGCGTTCCACAACAATATATCCGGCCCGATCAGCGTTTCAATCACATTCAGAAGACTATCCTCTGATGCGAGATCAGCAACCCATTTAAGCAGCAGCTCGGACCGGTAATACGTCCAATCTGAAAATCTGGAATGGGAATGATAGGTGTCTATGAAGGTTTGGTATTTCTCAGAGTAGTATTGCGTTTTTTCCGCTGGCAATACGTCAATTCCTGTCACAAATCCGTCCAGATCGTAGTCCGCATTGAGAGTCATGAAAATGCCAACATCGCAGTGCGATTCAATCCGGAAACATTCACTCGAATGGACTCATTTTTCGAAAATACGTTGAACTTTTACATCCTCAAACCCGATCGACTGGTAAAAAACGTGGGTATCTTGTCGCTTTTCATTGCATCGTACCCTGACCGTTCCACCATGACGATCGACAGCATGTTCAACCAGTGCTCGCCCGATGCCCTGCTTTCGGTAATTGGGATCAACGACCAGCCCACCGATTTCGCAGAAACTTGGTGAAGCCAGCCGATATGCCGTAAACAGATGAATCCACCCCAAAACTCTTTGTTCGCGCTCAGCGATGTATATGAAATGATCCTCTGACGACAATAACTGTTCAAGCTTTTCGCGGGTTTCTTCATCGGACAACTCCGCATAGCCGAGATGCTTCGAGACGGACTGTATCCCCTCAGCATCCTCCTTAGCGGCTGCTCTAACCGTCAACATAAATGCAGTCGCGGGACCGGTAATGCCGAACATCTGACGATCGCGTATTGTTCAGGTGATTGTCCATTAGCAACAGGAATTCTGACCGCTTCAGCGACTGTCGTGCTTTTATTGACTGCAAGCGCCATGCTTGCGGCGGGTATACCGAACCTCTACTGTCTTTCATCGTATGCTTTGCGGGAACGTCTGATGTCGTCATGATGGTCATCCGCTCAGGACACCAGCTGATACAAAGGTCTGACCAGATCCTTTCCCATATCAGTTAGTGCGTATTCTAACTCGCCGGCACTTCCGGATAGACTGTCCTGTTTACATACCCCTCGCGCTCAAGGTCCCACTTGGATAGGACATCCATCAATCACTGAAAAAGCACGGATGGACCGAGCAGGAGAAGCAGAACGCAGAACGCCGAACTGATCACTGAATTCGTGCAGAATCTGATGAACAACCACGATTTTGAGTATGTTCTGGATCGCTACAACGACAGTTACTATATCCAGCACAATCGGAATATACCCAATAAAATCAATGGTCTGGTTGAGTTTTTACAGGAATTTGTTCAGGACTACCCTGAGTATACCTACGACGTTAAGCATATCTATGCTGACGGCGATTTCGTCATCTTCCATTCCCACGCTACATTGAAAAAAGAAGACCGTGGCAACGATCAGAAAGGCCTGAACATCATAGATACCTGGCGGCTGCAAAACGGAAAAATCGTTGAGCACTGGGACTCGATTCAGACCCTTGATGGTTTCATGCGGCTGTACGCGCTGATCAGTGGCGGCAAAATCCGAAATTCGAACGGAGTGTTTTAGCGAATGAAGTGGTTTTCGAACGACCACACCGACTCCACGGCCAGGTTTCTTGCGGACAGGCAGCCCCCGATTGTTCTGGCAGTATGAATTTTCCGCAGGGATATCGTTGAAACTTATAATGTTATGTTATAACATATCATTATATATCAATATCAGAACAATCTAATGAAACCAGGCATTCACCCGGATTACCGCGACGTACTGTTTCACGACACCACAGCGGATGTCTATTTCGTGATCGGATCCACAGTGTCGACGACGCGTACCGCCGAATATGAGGGTAAAACATACCCGTATATGAGTGTGGAGATATCGAGCGCATCACACCCGTTTTATACCGGAAAGCAGCGCTTCATTCAGAACGACGGCGAGATCGCCAAGTTCAACAAACGCTACAACCGCGCGGGAAAATAGTTGTGAAGGTACTCAGTTCTCTAAAAAGCGCAAAGTCCCGCCATCCGGATTGTCAAGTGGTAAAGCGCCGGGGGCGCACCTATGTCATCTGCAAGTCCAATCCTCGCTTCAAAGCAGTACAAGGCCGATCGAAGAAAAAGGGATGAAGTACGATTTTGATCTTCGATGAGATCGATCAGCAATTAGAGCGTCTTTAAGTTTTGTTCTGTCTCAACCGGAATCACCGGCAAATATAGATACCGCTCACCGGGCATTCGCCTCGTAATCTGAGGTTTGTAGCCGTCTCAGATTTCCCACAGCCCATGATCGTTGTAGCCCAGAATATAAATAGCGAATTTGCCTTTGCCCGGAATTTCCATGGGAGGCATAGCAATTTCTGCGCCTTCCGCCTCAACAGCAGATACAGCCTGATCGATATCATTTACGAGCCAGTACGGGCGAACCACCGGTTCCTCCGTATCCCTCAACGGTCCTCTGACACCCACGATTGAACCGTCAGTCAAAACGCATGTTCTTGCGCCACCCAAAAATGCATCAGGTTCACCAAAACTGACGGAGTGAACAGCCTCGTAAGCCGCACAGACCGCGTCTGTATCGTGAGTGACAATTTCCAGATAGTGGACTTTCATTTTTATTTTCTCGAAGATGTTTTCCAGCCGTGTTGCGAGCAATAGCGGTAAGCGCGACCAGTTTGATACGGGCTGTCAGTGACGGCCGTCTTTTAAATACAGCGCAACCAGCGCGATGACATATACCGCAATCGCACCCGTCTGCAGCCAATACGGCAGTGTCGACTGGTCAGGCGTTAGAACGGATGCCAACGCTGATGAAACATTGACTGCGCTTAGCCCCAACACAGTAATGGCCAACACAATAATGGCAAGCAGCGCCACGTCTCTGTGTTTCGATGCCGCATAGAACAGCGCTACGTAAGCGCACACGGCAAATGAAATAATCTTGTCCTGATAAGCATAGAACGGCGTGTCGTAGTAGACAAACAATATCGGCAATTTAATCCCGAAAAAGTGGGCGACGGCCATGCATATAAAATAGGCGGCACCGATCAGGAATGCGTATCGTGTCGTGGCTGAATTCATTCTTTATTCCGGAATTGCCGAACCGGGCAATGTATTACAGATTCGTCAAATCGAATAGAACAACATGGTGAGCTATTTGGCGTTTATCGATAGAGCAGTTCAAAACCGGATTCAGTGAATCCGTTCATGCGGCGGTCGCCAACCAATATGACCGGGACTCTCCTTCCGCCTGTTTTTTCGAACGCGATTTTCCCGGCCGTACTTTGTTCAATGTCGTACTCCTTAAATCTTTTCACCTTTCTTCTTGAAGTAGCGTCTAACTCGCTTACTTACGCCACACCATTCAGCCGAATACATCACGACCGTTCGACCAATGTTGTAATTTGATGTGTCCTAGGTGACGCTTTCATAGGTGTTGATCCTCGCGTCTACATTGTTTGTTACATGGGATCGAGGCAGTTGATCTGATTACTGTACATTTCCACCTTCATCGACCCGGCGGTAGACTTGTGAAAACTCAGTATCTGGCACTTAAAAAATGACTATTAGAATTGTTTGTGCCAACTGCTGTGCCTTACGCATAACGACCTACATAAATTGCTCTAAGACCGACCTGCGCCTGTTTGACAAACATGGTCAAAACACTTCTTCTCTTTTTAAATCGACTGCCCTGATCATCACCTAATTGGGCGACTGGCATATGCTTCCTAAAACACGTCTCTCCCTGGAGTTAAATTCAGGGCAGGGTCTCACCAGACAACAAGAGATCGATTATCGCTGGGAGTGCCGAATTTACGACAGCTATATTGGTTGGGGGATTAGTAACACTAGAGGAAATGACAGTCACATGGGCTGGGAAAGCCGTGGCGTCTTCTTCATCATGAACGGTAAAACTTTCATACATCAGACGCCTGAATACAATTTGAGTGTTGCTGTTTTCAGGTTCCAGAAACAGCAGATCGCTGCCGTTGTTCCGAGCTTGCAGGTCATTGATCGTCCATCGAGAGTTAACCGGCAATGCTACACCGACACCAAAACCTTCCACACTAACGTTCGCGATTGTCGCTGGCCCGTGTGTAGCATCGTTGGAAATGTCCAGACCCAGACCGGACTTTGCCGTCCCCTCGTTAAAACTGAACACGCTGATGCCTCTGCCGAAACCCACAATGGTTGCGCCAAGCAAGCTCAGGCGTTCGTTGTAGTTGAGCAACACGCCATCTCGACTACCCCAAACGGTGAGGTTGTTGACACTGGGCGATAAGGTATCTATGTAGGCCTGCGGCGGCGAACGATGAAAGTCGCTTTCCTCATCACGGCCGAGATAGTTTTTCGCATGGAGGTAGCGCATTCGATATCCAACCGTCGCGCCATAGGACTCGTTGCCGCGGTTCTCTGCCAGCGGCGCCCACCATACGGGCACCGACTGCCGGTTAGGTATTAAGTGGCCGTTGGGCAAATGAGCAACCGGAATCGTTACCCGGGTAGTGGGGTTGGGTGTTGGCTCCATAATGCCATCGACCCAATAAATGATACCGTGAGCTGAAGCGCCTGCAGAGACGTTATTTATCATGCTCACGCCAGGCCCCGTTAGCCAAAAGCCGTCACCATCATGACCGTAGTCCATATGATCTGCTCGCAAATCGGGATCAATCGCGCCTTGATCATCCAGGGTGAACGAGCTATTAACACTGCGTATTGCGATATTGCCCCGCATGCTACCGATTTCATCACCGGCTTCGGTGTAGAACCCCGCGCCCTGCAGCCCGTAAGACACATTATCGATAAAGTTCACATGAGACGAGTGGTTGACGAAGCCCCACCCCGGCCCATTGAAGACGACCGATCCCTGAACCAAAGCTGCTGGACTCCCGGGTTGTGTTCCTATCTGGTGAAAGTGGATTGAATACCTGCCCCTGACGTTTGAACCACCCAATGCAACAACCGTCGCTGCTTCGGGTGCATCATCACCAGAACTCTCGGGATCAGTGAAATCAAACCGCAGGTCATTTAAGGGCCGTGTTTTATCGGTTCGACCAAGCTCAGTGAATCGCGCGTTCCGGATATTAACGTCGGCATTCATAAACATCATATGGCCGCGACGTTGTACAGCGGTATTTTCGGAGCGAAATTCGATATTGCGCGTTACGTTGGCGACATACACATTGAGGTTTTGACGGGGCGCTGTGTGGTCAAGGTTCAGTGGCGCATTTAAGTAAACGAGATTGTTGGACATCGCAGCGATGGTGCGAATTTCATCGCTGGATGGGTTATTCCTTTGTGTGCCCGTGATAACCAACTGATCACCGATCTCCCAGCCAACGGGTACTGTCCTGAGAGTAAGTGTCGAGTCTCCTTGTCGAGCCTGAGGTGAAATCACTGCGCGATGTGTTTTGGGACTGCCGACTATAGATGTACTTCCGGCCAGAATCGCGCCACGGCCCAATCGGTTAGCGTCCGCAACGGGGCCGTTGTCGATAAAGATCACGCGTGCTGTTACATCGGCTCGTATTGGCTGGCCCGGCGTTCCAATTTGGAGCGCACCGCTGCAGGAGCTGTAAATCGTATCGACCTGCAGAAGTGTGTCTTGAGCGTGATCGAAGCGAAGTGTTCCATCTATGCGGACAAGACTAAGACGCGCATTTAGTTCCCTGGCCAATGTGACCTCAACACCCGCTGGGATCAACACCGCCGAGTTCGTCCCGGGAGCACTTCCACCCCAGGTGGCAGGATCTGACCATGATCCCGATTGAGTCGCGGTGTGAGTCACCAGATTAGTCGCAGCGAAAGCCGGTATCGCAGCGCAGTGATGGGAATGCGTCATTCCACTGGACGCATTTGATACAGGAGAAACAGGAAGAGTCAGTAAAGCAGCAATTACAACAACGGGGGAGAATCGGAAGAACTTCATCAGAATTCGCACGCAATCTTTGTTACAAAAGATGCCATGCATTATTCATTTAAATCACTCCGTCAGGGTTTACAGTTTTGCCAGAAAAACCATACAAAATTGTATGGTTGGGTCGTCAATGGGTCGCTGGTGCTCAAACAAAGTTGGGGTTA
>JBCCGE010000063.1:0-17830 GCA_039029455.1 Pseudomonadota bacterium
ATCCGCCCGAGGGCAGGGAAGAGCAGCTGCTGGATTTAATTGCGAATCGAGTTCCGGCCGGCGTGGATCAGGCAGCCTATGTTAAGGCGGCGTTCCTCGCAGCCGTTGTCACCGGTGAGGCCAGCTCACCGCTTATCGATCCGAATAAAGCTGTCGACCTGCTGGGACTGATGCACGGAGGCTATAACATTGCTCCGCTGATCGATGCGCTCGACAACGAGAGCATCGCGAAGAACGCGGTCACGGCGTTGTCAAATACCATTCTGATGTTCGACGCGTTTTACGATGTCAAAGACAAGGCTGATGCCGGCAACGATTACGCACGGCAGGTGATGCAGTCATGGGCAGATGGCGAATGGTTTACAGACGCACCTGAAGTACCTGAGATGGTGACCGTCAGCGTCTTTATGGTGCCCGGGGAAACCAATACAGATGATCTTTCCCCTGCGCCGGATGCCTGGTCTCGCCCGGATATTCCGCTGCATGCCCTGGCTATGCTGAAGAACCCGCGCGAGGGTTACGAAGGTGATCCCCGAGTGGTTATTGAAGAGCTGGAGGAAAAGGGTTTTCCGGTTGCTTACGTAGGGGATGTGGTCGGAACCGGGTCTTCCCGGAAATCAGCAACCAATTCAGTGTTGTGGTACACCGGTCAGGATATTCTTGGCATCCCGAACAAACGCTCAGGCGGGTATTGCTTTGGCGGGAAAATTGCCCCGATATTTTTTAACACAATGGAAGACTCGGGTGCATTGCCGATTGAAATGGACGTCAGTTCAATGAAGATGGGTGATGTGATTGATGTATATCCTTATGAGGGTCGAGTCTGTAGTCACGGCACCGATGATCTGATCAGTACGTTCGAACTGAAAACCGACGTGCTGCTCGACGAAGTGCGCGCAGGGGGTCGTATCAATCTGATCATTGGGCGAGGTTTGACCACGCGGGCGCGCGAAGCGCTGGGTCTCGGTGAAAGCGACCTGTTCCGCAAGCCGGATGCCCCGGAGAGCACGACCAGTGGGTTCACTCTGGCCCAGAAAATGGTCGGCCGCGCATGCGGCATAGATGGTGTCCGACCGGGTCAGTATTGTGAGCCTCGAATGTCTACCGTCGGCTCGCAGGATACTACCGGCCCGATGACCCGTGACGAACTTAAAGATCTGGCATGTCTGGGTTTTCAGGCTGATCTTGTGATGCAGTCGTTTTGCCATACATCCGCTTATCCGAAGCCGGTTGATATCGAAACCCAGCACAGCCTGCCTGACTTCATGATGGATCGCGGCGGTATTTCCCTGAAACCGGGAGACGGCATTATCCACTCCTGGCTGAACCGAATGCTGCTTCCCGACGGTGTGGGCACTGGCGGCGACTCACACACACGATTTCCGCTCGGTATTTCTTTTCCGGCGGGTTCGGGACTTGTCGCGTTTGCTGCCGCGACCGGCGTAATGCCGCTGGATATGCCTGAATCTGTGTTGGTGCGTTTCAAAGGCGAGATGCAGCCGGGGATTACCTTGAGAGACCTGGTTCACGCAATACCTTACGCGGCAATCCAGACGGGATTGCTCACGGTAGAGAAAGAAGGTAAGAAAAACATTTTCTCGGGCCGGGTTCTTGAGATTGAGGGACTCCCGGACCTAAAGGTCGAGCAGGCCTTTGAACTGGCTGATGCCTCCGCTGAACGTTCCGCTTCAGGCTGTACGATCAAGCTCAATAAGGAACCGATAATCGAATACATTAACTCGAATATCGTGATGTTGAAGTGGATGATCACACAGGGTTACGGCGATACACGTACTATTGCCCGGCGCATACAGGGAATGGAAGCCTGGCTCGAAAACCCCGAGTTACTTGAAGCCGATTCTGACGCTGAATACACCGAAGTCATCGAGATCGATCTCGCTGAAATCAAGGAGCCTATACTGTGCGCACCCAATGATCCTGACGATGCCCGTCTGCTGTCAGAGGTTCAAGGTGACAAGGTCGATGAAGTTTTCATTGGCTCATGCATGACCAATATCGGCCATTTTCGCGCCGCAGGTCGACTGCTGGACAAAATGGGTAAGGTTATACCGACGCGGATGTGGATTGTGCCGCCGACAAAAATGGATCAGGCACAATTGCTCGAGGAAGGTATGTATTCGATCTACGCTAAGGCCGGGGCGCGGACCGAACCGCCGGGCTGTTCACTGTGCATGGGTAATCAGGCTCGAGTTGCGGATAATGCAACAGTCGTTTCCACATCCACGCGAAATTTTCCGAATCGGCTTGGTAAAGGCGCAAATGTGTACCTCGCGTCTTCTGAGCTGGCCGCGGTTGCTGCGGTTCTTGGTCGATTGCCGACCGTGGAGGAGTATCTCCAGGAGGCGGGTGAACTCAATAACATGGCCGCAGAGATTTATCGTTACCTGAACTTTAACGAGATCGATTCCTACAATGAGGCCGCCGGTACAGTCGTTCCGGAGCAACTGTTCGGAACCTGAATCTGATTAGGGTGGTCGCGGTTTCCAGACGTGCTGCGATAGACATTAATTCTGGCATTCTCTTTGCGCACCAAGCGAATCTCTGCTGAAAAACTGGGTTTCGGTCCGGATTCCGTGCATCCGAATGCCGTCAAAGTATGTCGGGAACTCCAGAATGCCGGATATGACGGTTACCTGGTGGGCGGTTGTGTCAGAGATCTGATCCTTGGGTTTGAGCCCAAAGATTTCGATGTCACCACCAATGCAACGCCGGAACAGGCCAACCGGTTGTTTCCCAGATCTCGAATTATCGGCCGGCGGTTCAGACTGTTGCATGTTCGATTCAGTTACCGTCAGCTGATCGAGGTCGCTACTTATCGAGGCCGTCCACCCGCAGAAAAAAGTGACAAACTGCTCTCCTGGTTTCGATCACGATCGACGCCCAGTGGACGCATACTTGACGACAATGTTTTTGGCACGATCGAGCAGGACGCAGAGCGTCGGGACTTTACGATCAATGCGTTGTATTACGATCCGATTGAGAACGTTGTTCTTGATTTTGTAGGCGGACTCAAGGATGCAGACCAACGAAAACTCAAAGTAATTGGTGATCCCGCTCAGAGGTTTGCGGAAGATCCGGTTCGGATGTTGCGAGTGATCCGCTTCAAGGCAAAGCTCGCGCTGACCGTAGACACAAGTATCGAAGATCTGATAACCAGTATGTCGGCGCGGTTGACCGAGGTTCCTGCCGCCAGACTGTTTGAAGAAGTGCTTAAGCTGCTGCACCATGCTCACGCGGTTGCGAGTTGGGAGCTTATGGAGCAGTACGGTTTCGTGGATGTGTTGTTTCCACAACTAAATAACGAAGATGCTGAAAAGGCTTCGGACACAAGACAATTGATTCAGTTTGCTCTGGAAAACACTGATCGGCGCATTTCCATCGGTAAATCAGTCACTCCGTCCTTTTTATTTGGTGTGGTCCTGTGGCCAGTATTTCAGGACAAGCTGGATGGTTTGCTGAAGCGCAGAATACGCTTCAATGAAGCCGTTTATAAAGCGGGAAATGCCGTTTTCGCGGAACAGTGCAAAACCGTGTTTGTGCCCCGTCGTTTTTCTGAACCAGCCATTGAAATCTGGAACCTGCAATCCAGGCTGGAGAGACGTCGTCCGCGAACCATCAGGAATACAATGGCCAATCGCCGTTTTCGCGCGGCCTATGATCTGCTGCTTTTGCGCTGCAGGATCAATCAGGTTGATAGTGAAACCTGCGACTGGTGGACGGAAGTTCAGAGGCTTTCCGGCGGTGCTCAAAATGCCATGATTAACGATTTACGCGATTCCGGTGCACAGGGTAACCGTCGTCGTCGGCAAAAATCTGCCCACAACAATAAGACGCGCAAGCGCTCGAAAGTCTAGTCTGTCGTGGCCCAGTTTTTTGTTGTGCATCCGGATTCGCCTCAGCCTCGCCTGATTCAGCAGACTGTCGATATCATTCAGCGTGGAGGTGTTGTCGCCTATCCAACGGATTCAAGCTATGCACTGGGGTGCTCGATCGGCAATAAACAGGCAATGGACCGAATTCGAACGATTAGGCGTGTGGATCATAACCACAACTTTACCCTGGTATGTCGGGATCTGTCGGAGCTGAGTCTTTACGCCCGGGTTGACAACGAGGACTACCGACTGCTCAAGCGGCTGACACCCGGCCCGTACACATTCATTCTGCCTGCCAGCCGCGAGGTCCCGCGACGACTGCAGCATCCCAGGCGGAAAACCATTGGATTGCGCGTGCCCGCTTTTCCAATTGTTTCTGCGATTCTGGATCGACTGGACGAGCCATTGATGAGCTCGACGTTAATCCTGCCGAAAGAGAACCTGCCGATGAATGATGCGGATGAAATTCGACTGGCGCTGGAAAAATCTGTTGATGCCGTTATCGACGGCGGACCTTGTGTATTCGAGCCGACTACCGTGATCGGCATGACGGGTTCTGTGCCCGAAATACTTCGAAGTGGCGGCGGTGATCCTCTGGATTTTATTCATGCTGATTAATTTGTGCTTATTAGTTGAAAACAAATTGAAGTATTGGACAAAAGAGATTGTTTTTAAAAAGTAACCGGAGTTTTGAAGTTGTAGTCCGGAATACGGCGCCTTGCAAAAATCTAATCCAATGCTCATGTAAAGGCATTGCCTCGAATAACCCTTCGTGGCACTCTCAACGTGTTGACTGTCTTTATCCATTCGCTCACAAAATTTGCTCTGAAGGTGCCCAGTGACCAACGACGAACCCACCGTGCCAGCGATCGGATCCGATCAAAAGAGTGATCAAAAGAATGATAATGAATCGATTTCAGCACAGACTGAAGTCGTTCAATCCATTGAAACCGGTAAAGGCTCAGTGGAAGGCGGTGTGATGCAGGATAATCTGGAATCTGATGTGCAAACCGAGTCCGAGTCGGACAGATCGGTCGTGCTGGTTAACGGCGAGAAACTCTCGAAGTGGCCGGAGGATCTTTATATTCCTCCCGATGCGCTCGAGGTGTTTCTGGAGACATTCCAGGGTCCGCTTGATCTGCTGTTGTATCTGATTCGCAAGCAAAACCTCGATATCCTCGATATACCGGTCGCTCACATTACCCGACAGTACATGGATTACGTCGAACTGATGCGTCATTTCCGCCTGGATCTTGCGGCCGAATACCTGGTCATGGCTGCAATGCTGGCCGAAATCAAATCACGCATGCTGCTTCCTCGCCCCGAATCCGGTGAAGATGGTGAGGAAGAGGATCCACGAGCTGCCCTGGTTAAGCGTCTTCAGGAGTACGAACGATTCAACAAAGCTTCACAGGATATCAATGACTTATCTCGTGTAGATCGAGAGATTTATCTGGTCTCGGCAGCGTTTGATGACCCGGCGCCGGTAAAAATTCAGGCAAGGGCGTCAGTGAACGATCTTGTGCTGGCTTTCCGAAATGTTCTGGAGCGCAATGAACGCAATCAGAGCTTTTCGATGAGTCGTGAGGTGCTGACGGTCAGGGAAAAAATGACATTGATTCTGGAAAAAGTACGCCGGGGAACGTCAATCCGTTTTGAGACTTTGTTTGATCCCGACGAAGGTAAACTCGGTCTGGTCGTGAGCTTCATGGCTGTGCTCGAGCTGGTGCGTGATGACATGCTATACATTGTGCAGAATGAACCCTTTACCCCAATCCATATTAAGGGTGTTGAAGAGGGTAGTGACTGAAATGACAGACGAACTGAAGAATATTGTTGAAGCCGTTTTGCTGGCCGCTGAAGGTCCGCTCAGTGTCGCCAAAATCCAGGGATTGTTTGACGAAGGCGCGCAGCCGGAAGCCTCGGAAATAAAAAATGCGATTGCCCAGCTGGACACGGATTGCGAATCCAGAGGCATCGAAATACGTAAAATTGGCAGCGGATACCGGTTTCAGACACGTGAAAAATACGCAGACTGGGTGAGAAAATTGCTTTCGGTGCGACCTCCTCGTCTCTCGCGTGCGCTGCTCGAGACCCTCGCCATCATTGCTTACCGCCAACCGGTCAGCCGAGGCGATATTGAGGATATCCGCGGTGTCGCAGTTAGTGCAGATATTATGCAACGATTGCAGGAGCGTGATTGGGTCAAACAGGTCGGTGTTCGCGATGTTCCAGGACGCCCGGCGTTGTTTGGGACCACCCCTGAGTTCCTCGCCTACTTTAACCTGTCTTCGTTGAAAGATCTTCCGGAACTGATGGAGGAGCGTGATCTCGGACAGATCGCGAGTGAGATGGAGACACCGTTACCCCCCGAAGTTTTGCAGGCGCTCCAGCTCGCGGGTAGCGAACAGGAGTCGTCGGAAAATCAGTCCGATATTGAGGAGGCAATTGAGGCCTCATACGATGAGCCGGTGGATGAAAGTCTGGAGGATATGCAGTCGAAAAGCGCAGAAGAATGCGGCGATCAACAGGTTTTGGATACTGACACTGAATCGCAAGCGGATCAGGACAACGTTGACAACGCTGCGTCTGCCGAGGATCCGCTGCTTCAAACCGGATGAGCAAAGCTCGTCAACCGGGAGAGCGCCTACAGAAATACCTGTCTTCAATCGGAGTTGGGTCACGTCGAAAGGTCGATAGCTGGATCGCTGAGGGCCGCGTTCGTGTCAACGGTCAGGTTGCGCAACCGGGTATTCGAGTCACAGAAAAAAGCAGAATCTCCATTGATGGAAAGCCGGTTCGGGCTCGAGCAGCCGAGAGCAAGACACGGTTCATCATCTACAACAAACCGGAAGGCGAAATTTGCACTCGCTCTGACCCTCAAAATCGTCCAACCGTGTTCAGGCAACTGCCAAGACTAAAAGGTGAAAGGTGGGTCGTCGTTGGTCGCCTGGATATCAATACACGTGGACTGCTGCTCTTTACCAACAGTGGCTCTGCTGCAAACAGGCTAATGCACCCTTCGAATATGGTGGAGCGTGAATACCTCTGTCGTGTATTCGGTGAGGTTAATAAACAGACTGTAGAAAGATTGCTGGAGGGAATTGCAATTGATGGACGGAAGTCATCATTCCTGAAAGTGAAGCGACAGCGCGGCGAAGGACGCAACACCTGGTACAAGGTGGTGCTGACCCAGGGGCGGTATCGTGAAGTCAGGCGGCTTTGGGAAAAAGTAGGCTGTCAGGTGAATCGGTTAGTGCGAATTAGATACGGTCCTGTCGAGTTGCCGCGGAGTTTACGGCAGGGTCAGTGGAGCGAATTGTCTGCTGGAGAAGTCAATAGGCTGATGCGACCGCCAAGAAAAGGGGACGCTGACTAGTCGGTGAACCTTAATACCTGGCTATAAATTCGGAACGGTAATCTGCTGACCGTGAACGTCAATTGAGGCAGGACTCATAAGGAATATGAAGTAGGACAGCAGTGCAGAGTCGTCAAGCTTTCTGAGATGTGTTGACGGTTCCGCTGGATAGTTTTTTTTCCGCATTGCGGACTTTACCCGACCGGGATCGATCGTATTGAATCGAATCGAGGAATTTTCCAATTCATCCTGAAACGTCGTCACGGCATTTTCAAGCGCCGCATATGCTGCGCCGAGCGGCCCCCAAAAAGCGCGCGGTTGCCTTGCGACGTCGATCGACTGAAAAAGAACGCTGGCATGGGCGGATTCCTGCAAACAAGGCAGCAGTTCCTGAGTCAGTCGAAGTGGCGCCACGGTAACTTTGTCGAAGACCACTGACCATTGATCCAGCTTGTTGTGTGACATCGGCGTCAGTGGCGCATTCATTGACGCGAGGTGAATCAGACCGTCAAGGCAGGTGACGTTGTGGCGGATAACCTGGGCAATGTTATGGAAATGCTCGGGTGGCGCCGCGAGATCGAAAGGAATCATCACCGGTTCGACCTCAGCGATAGCCGCGACGTCGTCGTAAACGGGCGACAGATATCGTTGTTTACTGTCGAGAAGCAGTAAACCAGCGCCGTGTCGAGCCAGCGCTGTGCTTACCGCGTGACCAAAATCCGAGCCCGCTCCGGTTACCAGGATGGTCAGACCCTTCAGGCAATCCGGACGATTCGAGTGCTCGAAGGCCTGATTGACAGACATCAGTCCACAGGGTGGCTGAATGCTTGCTGCAAGAGCGGATCAGGGCAGCGGAATGCCCAAAGAGCGCAGTGTGTCCAGATTCAGATACTGATCTACGGGAAGCCCGCTCGCTCGCTGGTATTCGTTGAGTGCGCTCATCGTTGCAGGACCTATAAATCCATCGATTTCACCTGGATTGAAGCCAAGCTGATCAAGTGTATTCTGCAAAAGCGCAATACGCTCGTTCGTGATATCGGCTTCACACAGAACCGAGCGCCACTCTTCGCGTCCGTCCGATACCAGTTTCTGCTTGGTGACTGTGCGGAACTCAGCCGGGATGACAGTTGTTTTCTCGCGCTCCGGGGTGACCAGCTTTCGCTTTCTAACCTGCCGGTATTCGGCGGGCACATCCACAGATTTGGTCGAAGCGGGTGTAATCACAACCTGCCGGCTGATCGTTCGGAACTCTGCAGGTCGCTCAAACAGACAAATTTGTCTTCCGGTGCGCGTCGACTCCGGTTCTTCCAGTGAAACCGCGTCATGCCAGATGTAGGCGGCCTCAGTGATCATTCGTCGTTTGCTGACCGTTGCGTATTCTGCAGGTATCGACACACGCTCCTCCCTGGCGTCTTCAACCAGTTCGCGCACGCTGATAGTCTGATACTGAGCCGGTATCACTTCGGTGCGGGTGGTGGCGCCGCTGACGAGAACGCGTTTGCTTAGTGTCTTGTAAGTGGCTGGCAGTTCAACAAGGCACATTATTTCGCCTTCGGGGTCGTACACCTTACGGGAGGACTGACTGCACTCCTGCCACACAGTTCGCGCCGGAGTGTCGATGACCTGTTCCTCGACAGTATCGTAAACGGCCGGAACACGGACTGTGCGCTCTTCCTGTGCCTGAATTTCGATCTGTTTCTCAACGATTTCATACCGTGGTGGCACAGTGACGACTGACTCCGAGGCTTCCTTGACCAGCACCTGCTCCGAAAAATTTTCAAAACGCGCCGGCCGGAAATGCTCGTGAAAACACATACCACCGCTGGCCTGATCGAGATTAACGCCGGCCTGTTCAGCCGCATCCAGTAATTCTTTTGCGGCCTCAGGAGCGCCTTCCTGCTGATTGATCAGCCAGCGTCGTTCGGCATCCTTAACCTGCACCGATTCTGTCTCGGTACCGTATACCGCCGGGATTGGAATCAGTCGGGACGAAGCTTCGCTAACCAGCACGTTTTCCATTACAAATTCGTACTCGGCTGGAATGATTTCTACCAGTGTTTCCTCGTCTTTTACCTTCAGCTGTTCGCTCACGTTTTCGTATACGGGTGGCACCCACGTTTTGGCGTAGCACTGGCCTGGCTGTGCGTTTGCCGGAAAGCTGCCTCCTGTTGCTTGCGGAATTGCGCTGACTGTATTGTCAATCGGCTCAAGCTGCGGTGTTGCATCCTCTGCGTAGGCGGTCACCGCTGTCGACACGCGTTTCTGTTCTTTCGCTTCTTCCTGCTTCTGCAACAGTTCAATCTCGCGATTGAACAGCTCGGTTTCCTTTTGCTCAAGCTGGCGAGCATAGGCATCCAGACGGTTTTTTACAGTCTCCTGCATGTCGGTTTCTCTCGGTCCTGTGACACATCCGGTCAGAAGCAGGGTAATGAGTACGGTGACGAGAACCGGGGGGTTTAATTTCTTCATTTTGAATTCAGGGTACGCGCGCAGGGAATAGGCGGTTAGCGCAGAAATCATAATCAACTTGATACCGATTTACAAACTCAATTATGCTCCGCAACTGCATAATTTAAAGAGAGTTTCGGTGAAAATAGCGAAAGGCAAAGTGGTCTCCTTCAGTTACACGTTGAGTGAACACGGTGAACAGATTGAAACCAGCTATTTGTCAGACAATATCCGGTATTTGCACGGTTACAAGAACATGCTCGATGGAATTGAAGAGGCACTGGAAAACCGGCAGTCAGGGGACTCTCTTTCAGTCACATTAACTCCAGAGCAGGCCTACGGCCGTCGTCGGAACAATTCGATTGAGCGGGTGCCGCTCAAATATGTTGGGGTAAAAAAACCGCCCAAAGCCGGCGACGTGGTGAACATTCAAACACCCAAAGGCATACGTCAGGCTGTTGTAGTCAAAGCCGGACGGTTTAATGTTGATGTGGATACAAACCATCCGCTTGCGGGAAAAACCCTGACATTCGATATTACAGTGGGTAGTGTAAGAGACGCTGAGTCGGAAGAAATTCAACACGGTCACGCCCATGGCGATGGCGGGCATGCACATTGACCCGCGCATGGATCACTCATCACCCGCACGAGGCTTCCCGAAGACCGAATTTGAACGGCGTCTGGCTGGCTTTCAGCGCTGCATGGCGAACAATCATCTTGACGCAGTATTGCTTACTACCGAGCCGAACGTTCGTTATTTTTCCGGATTTCTGACCCAGTTCTGGCAAAGTCCTACCCGTCCCTGGTTTCTGGTCCTGCCACTGGACGGAGAACCTATTGCGATCATTCCTGAGATAGGTGTTTCGGGTATGCAGGATACGTGGGTATCTGATATCCGTTCCTGGCCCTCTCCTAGGCCGGAAGACGACGGCATTTCCCTGTTGATCGAATGCCTGTCATCACTTTGTCGCCGGTATCGACGTCTGGGCATGACTCTGGGGCCGGAATCACATCTGAGAATGCCGGCGAACAACGTGCAGGCGCTGAAAAATGGCCTGGCTCAGGTCGATCTGGTTGATGTTTCGGAAGATATTCACAATTACCGCATGGTGAAATCCGAACTTGAAATTGAGAAAGCACGATACATTTGCGACGTTGCATCAAGGGGATTTGAAAACGTCGCAAGCTGGGCCCAAATCGGAATGAGTGAGATGGAAATCTGTCGTCAATTTAAGATGGATTTGCTGAATCTCGGTATTGATCAACCCAACTATATGGTGGCCGGTTCCGGCAATCGGGGATATACAAGTATCATTATGGGACCGGGTGATCGAACTGTCGGGGCGGGTGATGTGTTAATCATTGATACCGGCTCAACGTTCGACGGGTATTTCTGCGACTTTGATCGAAACTGGGCCTTTGGATCTGTGGATGATGCAACACGATCTGCTTACCGAACGGTCTGGCAGGCTACAGAAGCGGGATTCAATACTGTCAGACCGGGGGCGACCACAACCGATTTGTGGCGTGCGATGAACGATGTGATGGTCGATGGGGGCAGTGAAGGCAATGATGTTGGACGGTTGGGACACGGACTTGGAATCGAGTTGACCGAAAGACCGTCCAACACACACGATGACTTCACCCGGCTGGAACCCGGCATGATTATGACACTTGAACCTGGAATGACATATGGCGGCGGCAAACAAATGGTGCATGAGGAAAATGTCCTCATTACGGAAGATGGCGCAGAATGGCTGACACGAAGAGCGCCCGAAGAAATTCCGGTGATTAAATAGTCAGGAAGGGATCAAAATGACCACATTTCTGGATTACGAGCGTCCGGTTGCTCTGACGGACATTGCGCCCGATGGGCGTATCGGACTTTGCGCATTGTCAACGGACTACTGTATAGAGCAGGACTTGCGGCGCATGATTCCTGACACCGTTGAAATATTTACCAACCGCATTGCGTACAGAAATCCACTGACCGTTGAAAATTTACGGGCGATGGAAGGTGATATTGAACGCACCGCTGAAAACATACTTCCGGGTCAGGGGTTCGATGTTGGAATATATGGCTGTACATCCGGAACGGCGGCCATCGGATTTGATCGAATTCGGAACCTTATCCAGCGTTCGAACCCGGGTGCTTTGGTCACAACGCCGTTACACGCACTCGTTGCGGCGACAACTGCACTGAATATTTCAAGTCTGTCAGTGCTGACGCCCTACAACCGGGAAATGAACGAATCCGTTGTTGAGAATCTGAGAGAAAACGGAATCGATGTGATCAATCTCACCGGACTGGGGTTTGAGGTTGATATTGATGCCACCAAAGTCCCGCTCGACACTCTGCGCCAACTCGCTGTTCAGACTTTTAATCAAAGCGCGGATGCATTGTTTATATCGTGCACAAACTTCCGCGCGTCGCTGGTTGTCGATGATATTGAAAAACAGATCGGCAAACCGGTGTTAAGCAGTAATCAATGCGTTGCATGGCATGCGCTGAAATTGCTGGACTGCGATTTTTCGACTCAGGGTTTTGGCTCGCTAATGACGATTTAGCCGTTTTAGCACGGTTCGTGAACTACTGCAGCGCGGCGACAACCCTGTCCCCGAATTCATCCGTCGTCACCATAGTGACGTCGCTGTCGGACTGTGAAAGATCGGGTGTGGAGTAGCCATCGGCGAAGACCTGCTGCATGGCATCCCACACATTCCTGGATTCCTGATCCATGCCGAAACTCATTTCAAGCATCATCGCCACCGAGCCGATCATGGAGTAGGGATTGGCGATGTTCTTACCGGCAATGTCCGGTGCCGATCCATGGGATGGTTCGTAGTAGGACTTTTCCGGTCCGACGCAGGCAGACGGCATCAGTCCAAGTGATCCGAGTATTCCGCCGGCCTGGTCACTCAAGATGTCGCCAAACAGATTTTCCATAATCATCACATCGTATTGACTTGGGTTGAGGCAAAGACTGGTCGCCGCTGCATCAACCAGCATATGAGACACATCCACATCCGGATAGTCGGGCGCCAGTTCACCAACAATATCAGTCCAAAGAACGCTCGATTTGAGCACGTTACTTTTGTGAATACTGCACAGTTTACGCCTGCGTTTCTGCGCCGTCCTGAACCCGATCTCCACCAGGCGTCGGATCTGGTCTTCATCGTATTCCAGAGTTTCGCGAACATAGCGACGCCCGAGATCATTTACCCCCGTTTCCTTGTCGCCAAAATAAAGGCCGCCCACCAATTCTCGAATCATCACAAGGTCAACGCCATCTCCGATGACGGAAGGTTTAAGCGGTGAAAAGTGCGACAGGCTCGCGGGCAGATAGACGGGTCGAAAATTGGCGTACGTATCGTAGCGTCTGCGCATTGGCAACAACGCACCCCGCTCAGGCTGCTCATCCAGCGGTATCTTTTTCGAATCTTCATGATTCAAACCGATGGTGCCTTTCAAAATTGCATCCGCGTCATCGCACATCTGCTTGGATTCCTCCGGGTAACTCGAACCCGTTTCAAACCATGCACTGGCACCAAACTTGCCGTGCAGCAATTCAAAAGTGACGTCGTTACGATCTTCGATGACGCGAAGAACTTTCAGTGCCTGGGTGGTAATTTCCGGTCCGATGCCGTCTCCGGCAAGCACGGCAATTTTGTAGTGAGTCATATCTATAGCGGATAAAAAATGGTCTAGAATTTTTCCCAGTCGGGCTTTCGTTTCTGCAGAAAAGCGTCGATACCCTCAAGAGTTTCCGGCATCATCATATTGTCACTGATCACGTCTGTTGCGGCTCGATACGCGGAATCGAGAGGCTGGTTCAGCTGACGATAAAAAAGATTTTTGCCGAGCATAATCACTCGTTTGGGCTTGTCGATGATTCTTTGCACCAGCTGATCGACGCAGGAATCTAATTCGGATGGTTCGCAGATTCGATTGACAAGACCGTATTCCAGCGCAGTCGGCGCATCGATAAAATCACCGGTCAGTAGCATTTCCATCGCTCTTTTCCGGCTGATGTTTCGACTCAGTGCAACGGCAGGGGTTGAACAAAACAGTCCCACCCGGACGCCTGAGACGGCGAACTGTGCTGTGTTTGCTGCGACCGCCAAATCGCAGGTGGCCACGAGCTGACACCCGGCTGCGGTCGCCATGCCCTGCACACTGGCAACCACCGGTTGCGGCAGGTCATTGATTTTCTGCATCACCGAACTGCAGAGAGTGAACAACTCGTGCTGGTTATCACGAGTTTCAAGTGCTCTCATCTGTTTGAGGTCGTGTCCCGCACAAAACGCCTTGCCGCTTGCAGCCAGAACAACTGCGCGTGTGGCGTCGTCTTCCGAAATTTCATCCAGAGCGGAAGACAGTCCGAGCAACAAGTCTGAGGATAACGCGTTGTACTGGTTCGGACGATTCAGTGTGAGCCGGGTGACGCCGGATTGTCTGTCGACGAGCAAATCGGTCATGAAATAATTGCGTGAGATATTCAGACGCTGAGTATAGCCCCGTTGAATTGAAGTGCGACATCGATTGCACTGGCATCGCTGACTTAGTTATAGGTTCCGCTGTCGCGGCAGGCCGGCGGTACAATCAGAAAAGCAGAGCAAAAATGGTTAATAGCTACTGAGATTGTTCCACCATATACTCGACCGCGGCAGTCACCGCCGCATCGCTAAGTGCCGGATTGCCGCCTTTGGCAGGCATGACGCCGGCACTACCCTGATAACCGTCGATGGCATGAGCAATCAAAACCTCCATGCCCTGGGCAATGCGGTCTGTCCATCCCGGGATATCACCCACTTTCGGCGCGCCGGCAATGCCTGCACTATGACATGCCAGACAATTGGCGTTGTAGACCTCTTCACCGCTCTGATCGTCGCCGCTGGCATCATCATCGGATTCGGACGCTTCCTGCTCTGCAACAAGTGCTTCCATTTCTTCCTCAGTCATGATTTTCAGTTCGCCGACCGGTTTTATTCGCTCCATTATTGATTCATTTGAGTTGTGGCTTGCGTGAACACTGGCGGCAAACGCCAGCAAACCGATCAGAGTAATCAGGTGTTTCATCTTCGGGGTTTTCAGGTTGCTTCAAAGCCCGCTAGGCGAGCACTATCCGGGCGCGCGATTATAACGGATACGCGTACATTTGCGTGTCGAATCGGCAGCCACGGCCACACAATCGAACGCTGATAGTCCAAAAATACGGTCTGTTTCTGGCTAAACCAAATATGGACCATATGGTTCAATTAACAGTTTTTTAATAATTCAAATCTCAGTAGAATGCCCCGCAATCATATTTTTATGTGATCCACAAAAGAGAGCTAATCAACGTGAGGAACCGGTGCTTTGCAGACAATGTTGCGTGTACGTCTTTAACTCATAACCATTCTCGCACCCAGTTGAGACAGTTCCTACCTAACTTTTCTTTTTCCATTCAACATCAATACTCGACCGAGGAGGGGAGCATATGACTCCAGAAGAACTTCAAGCGGCCATTTCCGTCGCCAATACGATAAACCTCGAGGTTTACTACTATTGGGCTACGGCAATAATGGTACTCATTCATGCCGGATTCCTGATGTACGAAATGGGAGCGTCGAGAGTGCGACACACTCTGGCTTCCGGTACGAAAAACATCCTGGCTTTCGCCTTCATGATCCCGACATTCTATATGTTCGGCTGGTGGATTTATCTCGCCATGACTTCAGGCTTTTCTCCGGATTTTGAAGCCGGTGCAGCCGGAGTTCCATGGAGTGAGTGGATGGGGCCAAACATTCAGGATAATGCGTCCGGTGTATTTGTCGGTGCGTTCACCCTTTTTGCCTGTACCACAGCATCCATAATGTCAGGTGCGGTGATCGAGAGAATCCGCATGGCCGCGTTTGTTATTCTTGCGGTTGTCCTGGGTTCAGTGGTCTGGAACCTTTCGGCTTCCTGGGGCTGGCACTACGCGGGCTGGATGGTGACCAGCTGGGGATATCATGATTTTGGTGCATCCGGAGTGGTCCACATGATCTCCGGCTTTTTCGCTCTTGGGGTTCTGATTAACCTCGGTCCACGAATCGGTAAGTACAACTCTGACGGTTCCGCCAACGTGCTTCGCGGCCACAGTCTGCCAATGACCGCAACCGGTCTTATGCTGATCGTGGTTGGATTTTTTGGATTCCTCGGTGCGTGTGTGATCTTCCCGGGCACTGGCGTCAGCTTCCATCCGGAACTGTGGACAAACATCTACGGTCAGCCGACGACACTGTCTGCAATCTGCTTCAACACATTGATGGCGATTGCCGGCGGCATTATCGGTTGTTACACCATGACCCGTGATCCGTTCTGGATGATGTCGGGTGCACTGTGTGGCGTGATCTCAGCGGCTGCTGGTCTGGATCTTTGGTACCCCGGTCTGGCGTTTGTAGTCGCATTCGCTGGCGGTATTCTTGGTCCCTGGGCAGCCGGTATTCTTGAAAGAATGGGTATCGACGATGCCGTGGGTGCCGTATCGGTTCACGGAATCTGCGGTATCTGGGGATTGCTGGCCGTCGGTATCTTCATGGGCGGCTATCCACCAATAAGTGACACGATTCCGGCCATCACCTTTATGGGGCAGTTCAAAGGCATGATCGTGATGCTGTTGCTCGGATTTATCCCCGGTTATGTGTTGTCCCTGATTTTCAAAATGCTGGGTATTCTGCGCGCCAGCGATGGCGTACAAATGGCAGGTATGGATGTTGAAGTAACCAACGTCGCTTACCCAGAAGACATCAAAAGCTAATCCCCGGAGGAAAATAAAATGATTAATTCAAGTCCTATCACCACCTGGGAAGGCGCAGGTGCAATTTATACGTTCGCAGGCTCAGGAGCCGGATTCTGGTTTTTTGTTATGTGTGTCCTGTGCATCGTCCCGCTGTGGGTGTCGTTGCGAGCCGAGAACAAAGCGGAGCGCGAGCACCGCTAGACGAATAAAATAACAATAAGCAGATTTACACCATTCGAAGCCGCGCTCTGCGCGGCTTTTTTACGTCCGCGTGTTTTGAACACGACCTTACAACGCCTGTTCAGCGCGTGAATTCGGGATCGGTTGTCAACGCGATCTGAATTAGCAAATCAGCGGTTACCGAGCAAATCCGCCTTGGCGCGCAGCAAATGATCTTCCATGAGTTTAGAGGCACCCTCGATGTCGCGACTTTTAATCGCCTCCATCAATGATTTGTGCTGCTGGTTATACGCCGCTATTTTTCTGGGCGTCAGGATATGATTTTTGCGATGACTCCACTGCGAATGTGATCGTATATCGTTGATCCGCTGGTAGATCCAGATAATCAGAGGGTTTTGCGTGCAGTGCGCGAGCAACAGATGAAACTCTTCATCCGCCGATGAAAAATGATTGGGGTTGTACTGGCATTCCATTACACCTCTGAGCGCGTCTTCGAGCTTGCGGATATCTCGGTTGTTGGCGTTGGAGATGACCAGTCGCACGATATGCGGCTCGATCGCGATCCGGGCTTCGATCAACTCAAGCGGACTGGTTTCCTCCGCGATGTCTTCCTGTTCAAACTGACTGTTGTAGCTAACAAACGTGCCGCTGCCGAATTTCTTTCGAACAAGATTGGCCTGTTCCAGTTGCTCCAGCGCAGTGCGGATTGTACCCCTGGCGGCCGAAAACTGATCCGCGAGATCACGCTCTGACGGAAGCCTTTCATTAAAGTGAAATTCGCCGTTTATGATCGACTCGCGAATCTGTCTGAAGATGTTTGAAGAGCCCGTGGACACTCTCTGTACCTGATTCAAGATAGTGGTTCATTTATGGTCTATACAATTAATGGTAATGCATCGAAAATGGTATTGCAAATGCCCAATCCATGGTGCATAGTGTGCTTGCGGTCGCTTATAAGACCTAAAAATGGCTTTATACGTAATGGTTTTAAACCACTAAATAGACCATAAATGTACCATTAAATATACCTAGAGTTCACAAATCACCATGGCAATCCCTTCAAGCACTGACTACCTCATTATAGGCGCCGGAATACACGGTCTGAGTACAGCATACCATCTGGCACTGCGACTGAAAGCGCAGGGCAAAGGCGACGGCAGTAACATTCTGGTGGTCGACAAGTCTGC
>JBCCGE010000064.1:0-17433 GCA_039029455.1 Pseudomonadota bacterium
CCCATCTCTACGCTATGTCGATCAATAAATTCCGTAGCGCCCAGTGAGCGTAAATAGTCATGCTGAGACGACTTACCGGTAAACGCAACAACGTCATAGCCTTTGGATGACAGAATATCAATTGCAACACTCCCGACGCCACCAGACGCACCCGTTACCACGATCGGACCGTGATCAGGCGACTGACCGTTTTGCTCCATTCGCATCACTGCCATTGCGGCTGTAAACCCTGCCGTTCCAAGTATCATCGCATCGCGCAGTGAGAGTCCTTCAGGCAGGGGAACAACACAATCAGAACACACTCGCGCCACTTCGGCATATCCACCATCTGCGGTTTCCGACAAACCACATCCACAAACCAACACCTCGTCGCCCGGCTTGAATCGATCATCCTCTGAGCTGAGAACAACGCCCGAAAGGTCAATCCCGCCATTCAGTGGAAATTGCCGCAGAATCTTGCCTTTTCCGGTTGCCGCCAGAACGTCCTTGTAGTTGATTCCCGACCAGTGCACCTGAATAACGACTCCTCCCTCCGTGAGTTCATCTACGGTCATATCTTCAAAATTGGTCGATATCTGTTTGTCGATCTGATTGATCCGGAAGGCACGAAATGAAGTCATTGAATCACCGTTGTCTAAAATAAAGGAATGATCGCGGGTACGATCCGCTTACCGAATAATGAAATCTAAACCCTGTGATGTAAAGGGCTCGTTCTGGGAAAGTGAGCTTTCAGAAACTCCATTTGATCGGCGAGAATTCGGCGCCCCTGCAGGAATATATACTCTGCGTGGGTTGGAGCAAACGGGATCGCGAGGAGTTGCATCCCCGCCTGTTCCGGTGTTCGACCCGCCTTAAAATTGTTGCATCGTATGCATGCTGCCACAACGTTGCTCCAGTTGTCCTCACCACCATGGCTAAGCGGCGTGACATGATCGCGCGACAAATTTCGCTTGTTGTGTTTTTCTCCGCAATACATACAGAGATAGCCATCACGCTGAAACAGCGGCACATTATGAAGTGGTGGCGAGTAACGATATCTGGATTTACTGGTCCCGGCAGTTGCGATGATTGAGTTGATTTCAATCACTGAACGAGTGTGCGTGAAACGATTGATCCCTCCCCTGATCACAAAACTGTGATCTCCGCAGGTATAAGCAACCTGCCCCAGATACTGAAGTGTTGCCGCTCGACGGTAGTCGACCCACTCCAGCGGCATACCGGCAGCGTCTGTTCGCAATATGGGTTGAGTGGTCTCGAGCATCGTCATTCTGATTTGCAGCGTACTCTAGCACAGATGGGTGATACCTTAGTCAAGTCATTGAATCAACTCCGTATCTGAATATTCAAATTCTGGTAAAGTGGCGCAATACAAACTCGTATTTTGGGGAATACGAAACACCATGAAGTCCGCAGGTTCACAATTCTTTGAGTCACTCCACAATCGAAAAGGTGCGGGGATCACTGCCTTTCTCCTTATCTTTTGGGTTTCGGTAACAAATACATACGGCGTTGTGACCTTTGAGGGCAATGGCAATGGTGTGACCAGTGGTCAGGGTGGCATCTTCGAGTCAGTAATGAGCGATGACGGCGAGGACTGCGTTTCGTGCCACAACAATATCGGTATTGGCGACTGGACGGACTACGACTCTACAGCCGCTGAAATTGAAGACATCATCACTCGGGTAAACCTGAATCCGGGCGACATTGGATTTATGCCGCAAGGTGGTGCTATGCAAATTCCCCAATCCAAACTCGATGCACTCGCTGCGTGGCGGGATGCAGGCACCCCACAAGATGCCGACGCCGATGTCGGCATTCTGCCCGCAACCGCGATCACCGATCGAAACGCAACCTTAGTCGGGAACCTCAAAGAAAACGGCATCAACACCAATGCCCGTTTTATTTACTGGGCCAATGGCGAGACTGAACCCACATCCCTCGCCGAATGCCCTGCCACAAACGGTATTGATCTCGGTTGCACAAACAGCGCAACCGCCTCGGGTACCGGAGGCGACGATGTATTCAGACCTGTATCTGCAGTTTCAGGCGTTCTCAACTGCCAGACCAGCTACTCTTTCAAGCTGATTGCACAGGACGCGTCCGCGGCAGTGTCACAAGTTGAAACGTTTGTCACGGATACCTGCATAGACAGCGATGCAGATACCTGGCCGGATCAAATCGACAATTGCCCCGCAACACCCAACCCTGATCAGGCCGACACCAACGGCGATGGTATCGGCGATGCATGCGACGGGATCTGCTTCCCGATTGCCGGCACAGCCGGTCTGACCGTAATCTGCCTTTAGCTTGTCGAATCAATATTCACAGCCAGTTGGCACGAACCAATAGCTGGAGAAGAACGTTCGCAAAAACGCCGGCGATGACATCGTCGAGCATAATGCCGAATCCACCACTGACTTTCCGATCCACGACCCTGATCGGCCAGGGTTTCATGACGTCAAAAAATCTAAACAGGAGGAACCCGACCAGCATGCTGTTCCAGGTTATGGGAATGAAGCACATACACACCATAAATCCGACGATCTCGTCCCAGACGATACCGCCGTGGTCATGAACCTCAAGATATTCCGCAGCGTGACGGCATATCCAAATCCCAGCTACAAAAAATAGAGCGGTGGTCAACAACAACATTACATCACCCGATTGACCAAAAAGCACAACGATCGGTACTCCAACAATCGTCCCTGCTGTTCCCGGTGCATAAGGGACAAGCCCACTGCCGAAACCAAACGCGAAAAAGTTCGATGGACGGGCGAACAAATCCGCTAATTTCAAATCTCTTTTGCTCAAGCTCATCGATGTTTGTTAAAGCCTACGACGATGATTCATCAGGTGTGGCGAACTCGT
Organism: Pseudomonadota bacterium; assembly: GCA_039029455.1. GTDB lineage: Bacteria > Pseudomonadota > Gammaproteobacteria > Arenicellales > Poriferihabitantaceae > JBCCGE01. Next base: position 2,869 of record JBCCGE010000064.1, read on the forward strand.
TGGGTCGAGTAGTGGCGGCAATCTTGTCAAGGACACCGTTTACAAATCGATATCCGTTGTCAGAACAAAACGCCTTGGCGATATCAACAGCTTCATCGATTACAACCCTGGCCGGAATATCGGGTGAAAACTCCAATTCATAGGCGCCAAGACGAAGAATAGCCTGTTCTAAAGGATCGACTTTTTCGCGATCCCGATCAAGAAACGGATCGACGAGTTCATCGATCTGTTCAATATAAACCGGGATAATTTCAATTAATGAATTGAAGTATTCCTTGTGCTTGCCTTTAAGCGCATCATTCTCAATAAAACTGGTAATAATATCGGCCGCATCCTGTCCGGTCATCGCCCACTGATACAGCGCCTGTACAGCGGAGCGACGAGCCAAATGTCTACCGCTTCGTGCCATCCGGAATCAAATTTTCCGGATCAGGTCGGCCATTTCAAGTGCGGTTATTGCCGCATCAGCACCTTTGTTACCGGCCTTGGTTCCAGCCCGCTCGATAGCCTGTTCAATGGTATCGACTGTCAACACCCCGAATACAACCGGCACATCACTTTCCATACTCAGGGCAGCCAGACTACGAGCGCATTCCCCGGCCACGTAATCGAAATGGGGAGTCGCACCGCGAATAACCGCACCAAGTGTAATAACCGCACTGTGATTTCCCGCATCAACCAGCTTTCGTGCAATCTGCGGTATTTCGAATGCACCAGGAACCCACAGACAGTCAATGTCATCGGGGCTAATGCCATGACGTTCGAGTGTATCGCAGGCACCCTGAATCAGTTTGTCTGTTATAAATTGATTGAATCGGCCGCACACAAGAGCATATCGCCCTTCGCAGTTTTTGAAATCGCCTTTAATTTCTTTCATATCCAGTTCTCGTTAAACGTCTATGGATTCCTCAAGCCAGTTTTCCAGTTCAGCCGGACTGGACACATAATCAATAATTTGTACGCCAAATCCGGACAGGCCGTGTGCTCTTCGCTCCCGCCCAAGTGCCAAAACCCTGGTAACGCCCAGATGGGAGAGAATCTGACCGCCAGCTCCAAGCATTCTCAGATTTGCACTCGAATCCGGGTAACTGCTGTCGGTATCATCTGCTGGCCGACGTCTTCCGGGATTTATCATCATATCGAGTCTGTTACCGAGCTCTTCGGCTGATTCATCATACGCCAGCATTATAAGTACACCGCCATCGCAACCGGCAATAGTCTCGAGCGCAGTTTCAAGTGTCCAGCTCCACGGAGACTCCGGACGGAGCACCACATCCAGCAATCCCCGATGAACATGGACACGCACCGGCACGGTTTTAGAGGCGTCGATTTGTCCTGACAGCAGTGCAAGATGAACGCCGCCTTCGACATTGTCCTTGAAGACATGAGCCGTAAAATCTCCCTGCTTGAGTTTTAGCTCCTGGCGCGCGATCAACTCGACAGTCGGATCATGCTGCATTCTGTAACGAATAAGATCCGCGATACTTCCCACCTTCAGACCGTGCTCTCTGGCAAATTCAATCAGGTCCGGGAGCCGCGCCATACTGCCGTCAGGTTTTAAAATCTCACAGATCACGCTGGCCGGTTCAAATCCCGCAATGCGCGCCAGATCGACTCCTGCCTCGGTGTGACCCGCACGGGTCATCACACCTCCCGGCTGGGCTTTGATTGGAAAAATGTGCCCTGGAGTCACCACATCTTCTGGAACCGCATTTCTTTTAACCGCCGCTCTTACTGTAATTGCCCTATCCTGAGCAGATATGCCGGTTGTTACGCCTTCAGCCGCCTCGATTGAAACCGTGAAGTTAGTGGCAAACCGTGCGCTGTTGCGACTAACCATCAACGGTAAATCGAGCTGATTGCAGCGTTCTTCAGTCAATGTCAGGCAGATCAATCCACGCCCCTCTGAAGCCATAAAATTAATATGGTCCGGAGTGACACATTCTGCTGCTACCAGCAGATCGCCCTCGTTTTCACGATCTTCATCATCGACAAGGATAACCACCCTGCCTTGCCGATAATCGGTCAGAATGTCCTCGATTGAATCCAGAGATAGTTGGGTCATAGTGTTCGCAGCGGAAACGTCGGCGCGATTATAAGCGGCTGAAGACGGAAGCGTTAGTGCCTCGAGTGTGCTAAAAATCCGCTGATTCGCTCAGCGTAGCGCGCCAGCATATCAACCTCGATATGAACGCGGTCAGTGGAACGGAGCAAACCCAGCGTCGTCTGTGACAATGTGTGCGGCACCAGCATCATTTGAACTCGGCATTCAGACGCCAGATCCGTGACCGTGTTGATGGTCAAACTTACCCCATCAATCGCAATCGAACCCTTTACAGCAACGAATTTTGCAAGATCAATCGGCACGGATATCGTCATTTCAATATACTCGCCGGACGGATTGCTCGACACCATAGTACCCTGTCCGTCAATGTGCCCGGAGACCAGATGTCCGCCGAGAGGTGTTGATAACGTGAGCGCGGTCTCCAAATTTACTCGACTTCCTGCAATCCAGTCGCCCAGCAGACATTTGTTTAGTGTTTCCTGAGATACATCGAATTCGAGTTCCGCGCTCTGCAGTGCAATCACGGTCAGGCAAACGCCGTTTACTGCAACACTGTCGCCAATCTTGATGTCGCTAAGCGGGAGATCACCAGAATCTATGCGCAGTCGTCGTCCACCACCGTATGACGCATTTTCGGTGACGCTGCCAACCGCCTCAACAATTCCTGTAAACATTCAGATGCCCGGTGCGTCTGCCGACCGAAGGATTATTTTGCAGTCCCGACCCACCATCCTGACCTGATGATATTCCCATACCAGCTTGTCCGATAATGTAGCAAGATCATTCAGTGCAAACATCTCCCGAGTAGCACTGCCCAGAAGATCCGGCGCCTGATACACCACAATTTCGTCCACCAGTCCTGCGTTCAGCATGGCACCGCTGAGACTGGCACCGGCTTCAAGCATAATTTCATTCATCTGGCGCCGGCCGAGAACTTCAAGCATTGCCGCAAGATCCACTCGCCCGTTTCGACGCGGCACCGATTCAACCTCAACTGTTTTCATTGAAGGAAAAATGGTTTGATTCAAATCTTCAGCGCCTTCGTCTGAGGTCAAAATCAACGTGCTGCCAGGCTGTGAAAGAAGGCGGGCATTCGCCGGCGTACTGAGATGAGTATCCACAATAATTCTAAGGGGCTGCCTCTCGACGTCCGCAGCTCTCGCAGTCAACGCAGGGTTATCTCTCAATACCGTGCCGACACCGGTCAATATCCCTGACGCGGCTGCCCGCATGCGGTGGGCATCGAGTCTCGAAGCTTCGGATGTTATCCACTGACTCTCCCCATCAGCCATAGCAGTCTTGCCGTCCAGACTGACAGCAATCTTAAGTGTCACCCAGGGACGCCCATACTGCATGCGTTTGATGAACCCGCGATTGAGCTCTCTGGCCTGATCTCGGCCAATGCCAACTGATGTATCAATTCCGGCCTCCGATAGTTCGAAAATGCCGCCTTCGTTAACCTGTGGATTTGGATCTTCTGTTGCAATCACCACACGTTTGATACCAGCCTTAACCAATGCTTTAGTGCAGGGTGGTGTCTGACCGTGATGACAGCACGGTTCGAGAGTTACATACGCTGTCGCGCCTGCAGCATCCCGACCTGCCTGTTTGAGCGCGACAACTTCAGCATGGGATTCACCCGCTCTCTGATGCCAGCCCTCGCCCACAATGTGACTATCCTTCACAAGCACACAACCTACACGTGGATTGGGATGGGCTGTGAAAAGGCCTCTTTTTGCCAGTTGCAGAGCATGACCCATATAAGCCGCATCAGAAGGCATTCGCTGTGTTTGCACCACATCCAAAAGTGGCTCGTCAGATGGAATGCTGTCGGGCCCGGTTCTGCCCTCTACAATATCGTTAAGGGACTGCTTAATTTCATCTATTCCTGGCAAGATCGCCACAACTACCGATCCTTGGTGCCGGTAAACAGCGAGAGCTGCACTTTACTGGGTTGACTCGACAGCGAATCTTTCAGTTTCTGAACTTCATCACTAAACGCCTCCAGATCCTGAAAGCGACGATACACCGAGGCGAAGCGCACATAGGCAACTTCATCCAGCCCTCGGAGCTCATTCATAACCGCTTCTCCAATTCGCGCGACCGGTATTTCACGCTCTCCTTTGTGGGTAAACTGGCGCATGATTCGATTCACCGAACCCTCTATGGTCTCAACATCAATCGGTCGTTTTTCCATCGCGCGCATAATTCCGCGCCGCAGCTTGACCTCATCGAACTTTTCTCTGCGCCCGTCAGTTTTTATTACCAGAGGCATTTGAAAAACGACATTTTCAAACGTGGTAAATCTCTCGGTACACGACTGACACTCCCGACGTCGACGCACACTTTCTCCGCCGTCACCGAGACGGGAATCAATCACTCTTGTGTCTTCGCTTGCACAGTATGGACAGCGCATACTTTGCCCTCCCTATGGATCGGCCCTGTGGATCGGCCCTATGGATCGACGTTAACCTCCGCGCCCTCTTTGGCAACAGGGAGCATGTCTTCTCTGGTAACACCCAGCCAATATACCGCCGGGCTGGCAACAAATATTGACGAGTAGGTCCCAATCAGGACCCCGATAATCAGCGCGATGGAGAAGCCGCGAATGACCTCACCACCGAAAATAAACAGACTCAGAACCACCAAAAGGGTCGTAATTGAGGTCAGAAACGTTCGCGGAAGAGTCTGATTGACCGAAACGTTCATCACGCCTGCCGAGTCGGACTTCCGCATCTTCCGAAAGTTTTCGCGAATACGATCAAAGACCACGATGGTATCGTTAAGAGAGTATCCGATTACCGCAAGAATTGCTGCGAGCACTGCCAGCGAAAATTCCCATTGAAACAATGCAAACGCGCCAAAGGTGATAATCACATCGTGTGCCAGCGCTACTATCGAACCCACCGCGAACTGCCAGCGAAACCGAAATGTTACGTAGATCAGAATCCCGGCAAGTGCATACAGCATTGCCAAACCACCCTGATTAGTAAGTTCGTCCCCCACTTGCGGTCCGACAAACTCAACCCTCCTCATCTGCACCTGGCACGGCCCTGCGCCACAGACTTGCTCCCCAGCATCGATCGCAGCGTCCTGGCTGATTGATTCACCAAATGGTGCGCGCAATGCAAGCATGATCTGGCTGCTGATTTCTGCAGCTTTGACACCTTCGCCTCCAACGCCTGCGGGCAGCCGGACCATTACGTCACGTGAGGTGCCGAAATGTTGAACCACAGCATCGTCAAAACCACTCTCAGTCAAAGCATCCCGAACGGCCTCGATTTCAACTGCCTGTTCATAACCGACCTCAACCAGTGTACCGCCGGAAAAATCAATACCCAGATTCAATCCTCGGCCAAACAATGCGACGCAACTGACAACCACCAATACAATAGACAATATCGCAGCTGGAACTCTTTTGCCAATAAAGTCGAACTTGGTGTTTCCACTAATAATTTGCATATCGCCCCCTAGATCGCCAGCTGCTTAACTGCACGGCGGCCGTAATACCAGTTCACCAGGATTCGGGTAACAATAATCGCGGTAAACATCGACGTTAAAATCCCGATACTGAGCGTAACAGCAAAGCCTTTTATTGGGCCTGTACCAAAATTGAACAACACAACGGCCGCAATCAGGGTTGTCACGTTGGCATCAACAATCGTCGACAAGGCCTTGTCATACCCCAGATGGATTGACGCTTGAGGAGAATTTCCATTGCGAAGTTCTTCTCGAATTCGCTCAAATATTAGAACGTTAGCATCGACCGCCATACCAACAGTCAATACGATTCCGGCGACTCCAGGCAGCGTAAGCGTGGCCTGAAAAAATGACAGCACGGCCACGATCAGCACCAGGTTCAAAGCCAATGCGACGTTTGCTGCAAAACCGAAGACTTTGTAGTAGATGAGCATAAAAATCAGAACCAGAACAAAGCCCATCACCACCGACATGAAACCCTGATTGATATTGGCCGCGCCCAGGCTTGGGCCGATGGTGCGTTCTTCGATGATTTCAACCGGGGCCGCAAGCGCACCGGACCTCAACATGAGTGCCAGATCCCGTGCTTCTTCCACGGATCCAATACCCTCAATCTGATATCGTTTGCCGAGCTGATCCCGAATCACCGGGGCCGTGAGAACCTCCTCGATCTTGACCGTCTCTCGTTCCGGCCTTCCGTTTTCATCAAGAATAACGTTGCCCTGAGAATCTTTTTTGGTTTCGGAGACAGTTTCGAGATACACAACCGCCATACGATTGTTTATGTTTTCTCCGGTGACCTTGCGATTGATGCGTTCACCCGTAGAGTCGAGGGTGATACTGACAATCGGTGAACCGGTCTGGGTATCGAGACTGGCCGCAGCATCGACAATATTGTCCCCGGAATACAACACACGCTTTTTTAAGAGAATGCGATTGCCGTCACGAAACCGGTATAACTGAGACCCTGGTGGGGCCTGGCCACTGGTCTCTGCAGCCAGAGTGCGCTCTTCATCCACGAGATGCATTTCGAGTGTCGCCGCTCGTCCGAGGATGACTTTCGCTCTCGCGGTATCCTGGACCCCCGGCAGCTGAATAACAATGCGTTCATCCCCCTGCTGCTGCACAACCGGCTCAGCCACACCCAGTTGATCAATCCGGTTTCTGAGTGCGGTCATGTTCTGATCCAGCGCGAACTCCTTGATCTCGTCGATTTCACTTTGCGCCATGGCTGCGAGGAAGGTTCCAGGGCGATTACTGTCTTCTCGAACCTGAAGTTCCGGCATTTCGCGATTGAGTTGTCGAATCGACTCGCCAACATCATCAGTGTTGCGCAGCACAACCTCGATTTGACCATCGGGCAGTTGTCGCACACTTCGGTATCGAAGTTTTTCCTCACGCAGAGCTGACTTAATATCGCCCTCATAGCGTTCCCGTGCGCGCTCGATTGCGCTGTCCATATCGACTTCGAGCAGAAAATGCACGCCGCCTCTGAGGTCGAGACCAAGATACATCGGATTCGCGCCACTGCGGGTCAGCCAGTCCGGGGCCGCTGACAGAAGAGTCATTGCAGAGGTGTAGCGGTTGTCCAGATCAGCATCAATTAAATCGCGTGCTTTGAGCTGGCTCTCCGTATCCAGAAAACGGATTTTTACGCCGTCAGGATCCTGCGCAATGGACTTGATCTGCACCGATTCGTTGTCGAGAACAGATTCCACCCGCTCAAGTACCGACAGGTCAACACTTCCCCCGCGAGCACCACGAATCTGGATCCCCGGATCATTGCCGAACAAATTGGGTAGTGCATAGAAAAAGCCGACCATCAGCACGATCGCTGCGGCGACATATTTCCACCAAACGGTTTGATTTAACATAGACTGAGAAAATTGGAGAGACTCACACGAATCGCCTGATTCCGCCGGGCAACCATCGAACGTAAAAATCGCATGGTCGGTATGATGTCGTAATGATCCGTCAGTTCGCTGATTTAACAGTACCCTTGGGCATCATTTGCGAGATCGCCATACGCTGAACTTTAACTTCAACGCCATTTGCGATTTCAACGGTTACAAAATTATCGTCCGATGCCGTGATCTTGCCCAGAACACCCCCGTTTGTAACGACTTCGTCGCCTTTACCAAGCTCTGCAACCATTAGTTTGTGCTCTTTGGCGCGTTTTTGCTGCGGCCGGATGAGCAAAAAGTAAAAGATCACGAAAATGACGATCATTGGCAACAGCGTAATCAATCCGCCACCCTCTGCGCCGGAACTCTGGGCCCACGCATCCGATATGAGAAAATTCATGACTAAATCCACGAAAAATGTTGTTTCTTAAAGGTTTTGCGGATTGACCGCAAAATTTGGCGCCGATTATGCCATATCCACACGTACAAAGCGGCGATTTATGGTGCTCTGCAATACGACCTTTTTGCGGTGCCTAAAGGGCAAATTGGGGTGCTTTTGCTCAGATTTGCTCAGAAGCCGAAAACGAATTCTGCCAACTGTGAAAAGTTGTGCACAATGGCGTCTGGCTGGTGGGGCATCGAATCAAAAGTCACCCCTGGATTTCGTTGCACCCAGATCGCATGCATACCCGTTGCCCGGGCACCACACACATCAAAACTATTGCTCGAAACAAGCCAGCACGAAGACAACGGACGACCTGCGCGCTCACTAAACCTCCGATAGGTCAGAGGGCTGGGTTTGAATGTACTGACTTCATCCACACTCACGATACCGTCGAAGTATTCGCTAATACCAGCATGATCGAGCAAATCTGACAGGTCGGACGGTACACCGTTCGAAAATGCGAACATATCGGTTTCTCTGTCCTTCATCGCTTGCAACGCCGGCACAACATCATCGAAGACCGGCAGCGTCAGATAATTCTGCATAAGCGATTGCCGGTCGACCTCGGCGATTTCCGCATTAAGGTGTCTACAGCAATACTCAAGAGCCTGAGACGTACACACACGAAAATTATGATACTCATCCATAAGACCGTATCGCCAGGTGTATTCAAGTTGCTTCATGCGCCACAAGTCTGAGAATACCCTGGCTTTGTCACCAATCAGAGTCTCAAGCCTTGCAGTGACACCTGCGGTGTCGATTAAAGTCCCATAGACATCGAAGGCGAGAGCAATCTGTGTCGCCATTGTATCAACACCCTTCAAATTTGAATGTATGACTTTCCATCACCATCAGTGCCCGGCATACATCGACGCAATTTCTGATTTGAACCGCTCTCTGAGCACCGGGCGCTTGACCTTCAGAGTGGGGGTCAGCGAACCGTCATCCACTGTCCAGACCTCTTTTGTCAGCACGACCTTTCTTATCACGGCATAACCCGGAAAGTCTTCGAGTTGAGACGAAATCTTCTTGATTACCGCCTCCTTAACACTCTCATCGTCCAAAGCGCTTGCGCTGTCCGCTGCCACACCGAGTGTATTCGCAAATTGCGGCCACGCATCGGGGTTTAAGACAACCAAAGCGGTCAGGAAGGAACGGCCCTCTCCCATCACCATCGACTGCTCAAACAACGGATTGTCGCAAATCGCGGCCTCCATATCAGACGGTGGAACCTTTTCTCCATTTGCCATAACGATGATTTCCTTGATGCGTCCGGTGATCGAAATAAATCCCTGTTCATCAATTGCCGCTATGTCCCCGGTTTTTAACCAGCCGTCACTCGTCATGGTATCGCGCGTGGCGTCTTCATTGTTCCAGTATCCCAGCATCACACTGGGCCCATTCGCCTGCAGCTCGCCGGAATCATCTACGCGAAGTTCTGCGCTTCGAAGTGGAAGGCCGATCGTCGACGGCTTGTTGTGATCGAGCGTATTCACAGTCAACACAGGGCTGGCTTCCGTAAGCCCGTATCCCTGCAAAATCTCTATTCCCAAACCAATAAACAGGCGAGCAATGTTAGGGGCCAGTGGTGCGCCGCCACTGACCACAAAACGCAGATTACCGCCAAACCGCGCGGCAACCTTTTTGGCAACCAGAACTTTGAGTACTGGCCATAACAGCTGTGCAGGTGACCAGATTGCACGACCCTGTCGGATTTCGAACCGTTGCCAACCAATTTCAACGGCCTTGTTGAAAAGAAAGGCCTTCACGGCGCTGCCTTCGTCAACCTGCGTTTTGATCTTGGCGTAGGCGCGTTCAAAAATTCTGGGCACCGTTATCATGGCAGTGGGTTTAACGGCCGCAAGATCATCAAGGAGTTCCGGAATTGAGCGGTTAAACGCAACGGAGGACCCGGCCATCATGGTGTAGTAATAACCAACTGTGCGCTCAAACATGTGGGAGAGCGGCAGAAAAGACAGAAAACGATCTGCCGGTCCCGTCACCACACTCTGTAACCCACCGTAAGCGGTGGCAAGCATATTGTGATGAGAGAGCATCACTCCCTTGGGTTTACCCGTAGTACCCGAAGTAAATACGATCGTTGCTAGTGAGTGAGCATCAATTGCGTCCAACTGATCGTTGAACTCAAATGTGCCGCCACTTTCGCCAGCGTCCAGCCAACTGTCAAACCCAACCAGACGTGGATCACTGGCACTGCGAACATCTTCTGTTTCGTCCATCACCACCACGCGCTGCAGCGAAGCAAGATCGGCCGTTTCGTCAGCCATCTCGGTCCATTGCTCAAGGGACTGCACAAACAAAAGACGCGCTTCGGTCTGATGAATAATATAGGCAACGTTGTCCGGGCGGTCTTCTGTGTACGCGGGTACAACCACAAGACCTGCAGACAGCAAAGCCAGATCGCAGGAAACCCAGTTGACGCCATTGTTCAGACGAATCACGGCCCGCTCTCCGCGCGCCACACTCTCAGACCGGATCGCACTGTACAATCGGTTTACCCTGCCCGACATTTCGCGCCAGCTGATCTCTTGCCAGACCTGCGCCGAAGGTTCAAATTCTACGTAGGCCGGATGGTCAGCGCTGCGCTTCAGGCGTTCACTGAAGAGTCCGGGAATAGAACCTGATTGTTCAACGGAAATTGGGTCCGCTGTGTCGGGGTTCGCCAGAATCGCATCTGCAGGATATACATCAGCTGTTTTCATACCGATTTCCGATCAATAGTGATGATGCTCAGGCCGCGAGGGATTCTTGCGCTTCAGCGCCTCGTTGATGAAAATCATCAACACTGATCACTTTGGAGACGATTTCCCGGGTTCTTAGCAGCAGATCAGCCTCGTCTCCAGTCACCACGCTTTCATCCCGCAATTTTTGCAACCATTCAGCAAAGCCAATATCTGCAGTCTGCTCGTGTCCTTCTTTTCCAAGACGTCTGCGCAGCGATTTACTCTCCATCATCAATGCAAATGCAGACTCTATCTGCGCGGTGATTTCATTCGACAGATCCGTTGCAATGTACATGTCCTCGGTCAGTCGATCCCTCACCGGACCGGCAGTCTGGAGCGCGCGCGCCACGGCCTTGTCCAGTTTATCGTTAGGCATGTGCAGATATCGCCCGGTTGGAAATACAGCCGCGCGCAGCAGTTTGCCCATAAACGGTATTGGGTAGTTTCGTAGAATGCCGTCCAGTGCATCCTGAACCTGATACAGAGAATACTGGCAGGCCCATTCCAGCAGGGGTTGTTCGTTGCTGTCTGAACCATTGTCGACAAACCTTTTCATTGCCGACGAGGCCAGATAAAGATGACTGAGTGCGTCCGCGAATCGACCGGACAGCATTTCACGTCGTTTGAGGTCGCTTCCAAGAACAAAAAGTGTCAGATCACTCAGAAACGAAAAGGAAGCGCTCATGTGCTCGATCTGCCGCGAATACGTTTTTAATGGACCGGAACCATATCCGGGCGCCAGCTTGCTGCGGCTAAGCCCAAGGGCAAAGGAGCGCATTTTGTTCGATATGATGTACCCAATATGATCAGTCATTGCCTGATCAAACTGTTCTCGGCCTCTGGCCTCATCTTCTCCGGTAACTGCATCAATTTCGGTCAGGAGATAGGGATGGCAGCGCATCGCACCCTGACCGAAGATAATCATGCTGCGGGTAAGAATATTCGCGCCCTCGACTGTAATGCCAATTGGGATCTGCTGATAGGCACGGGCAAGATAATTGCCAGGTCCCATACAAATTCCCTTTCCACCATGTATATCCATTGCGTCGTTAACAACAATTCGGGATAAATCGGTGCACTGCTGTTTGACAATTGCGGACATCACCGCCGGTTTTTCTCCAAGCCCGAGAGCGCTGGTCATCAGGATACGACCGGAATCAAGCAGATACGTTAATCCACCGATTCGTCCCAGAGCTTCTTCTATGCCCTCGAACTTTCCGATCTCAATTCCGAACTGTTCCCGAATCCTCGCGTATGCACCACTGGTTCGCACCGAAACTTTTGCTGCGCCCGCTCCGGCTGCCGGCAGTGAAATACCGCGACCCGCCGCGAGCGATTCCATAAGCATCCGCCAGCCCTGTCCGACTCGTTCACGGCCACCGATGACCCAATCCATGGGGATGAACACATCTTTGCCCCAGTTCGGGCCGTTCTGGAAAGACGCATTCAATGGTAAATGACGGGTACCGATCGATACGCCCTTGGTGTCTGTTGGGATCAGTGCGCAAGTGATACCGAGATCGTATTCGTCGCCTAACAGGTTATCGGGATCGTAAGCTTTAAACGCAAGTCCAAGAAGCGTCGCCACGGGGCCCAGAGTAATGTAACGTTTCTCCCAGTTCACTCTGAATCCAAGAACCTCCTTCCCGTCTACCATCTGCGAGACAACAACACCGCTGTCGGGCATCCCGCCTGCATCAGATCCGGCCCAAGGATTTGTCAAGCCAAAGCATGGTACTTCCTTGCCCTTGATCAACCTGGGCAGGTAGTGATCCTTCTGTTCCTCAGTGCCGTAGTGATAGAGTAGTTCAGCAGGGCCCAACGAATTCGGTACCATTACCGTAACGGCCAGTGTTCCTGAGCGTGTGGCAAGTTTTTGTACAATGCAGGACTGTGCATAGGCCGAAAATTCCCATCCGCCATATGCCTTTGCGGCATTCAGTCCAAAAAACCGATGTTCTTTCAGATAGTCCCAGATTTCGGGCGGCAGATCATTCAGCTCATGGGAGATTTTCCAGTCGTCGGCCATCGCACACACAACTTCAGCGGGACCATCGATAAACGCCTGCTCTTCATCAGAAAGCTCAGGCTTGTCGACATCAAACAGTGTGTTCCAGTCAGGCTTTCCGGAGAACAGCTCTGCATCCCACCACACCGATCCAGCGTCGATCGCCTCCTGCTCTGTCTTCGAGATGGGTGGCATAATTTTCTTCACCGTATCGAAAAGGGGGCCGGTCAACAGCTTTCGACGCAGTCCGGGAGCAAAATACAACAGCACTGTTAGTGACACCAGTATCAGTATCAACAATCCGGACGCCAGGGCATTGGTGATTCCGGCAAATGTTGCAACCAGAAAGCCTGCAGACGTCGCCAGTAACCATGTTTTGAGGGACGGCTGCCAGTAAGCGAACGCCAGAGTGCTGACAACCAAAAGCAGAAAAAACATTATCATGGGATGATCCTCCATCAGACCATTTCAGTGTCTACCCAAATTATCCCACAGTCCGTAATACCGTGAAAAATTTAGGCTAAACCAATCCACTAAATCACGGATATATAACGCATTCAGCTGGTCATTATGGCGCAATATAATGTGTTTCAATCAGACTGACTGGGCCAGATTAGGTTCAGTCTTTCCAATTCCCACGATTTCCGGACGAAATCGAGTAGCAGGCGTGGCGACGCGTTCTTCTGTTTGTATTCTCGTTCTGGAAGCACCCTACCCTCTTGAATCAGATACATTTCATCTCCACCGGCGGCCACACCAACCCGATCACCCACTTCAGGATACCTCGCAAGCAGCGAAGTCCCCCAAAATGGATTGCGAACATTATCCAGAGAAAACAATTGCGCAACAGTGGGGGCAAAATCTACTGAAGTGCGATCATCCACTGCAAACCTGAGTCCGCCGGGCAAACCGGGAACATAAATCATCAGCGGAATCTCATCCACGAAAACCGGCACATAGTCCGGATCGCGCAACAGCAGACGCCGATAATCCTGATCAGGATAGTGGGCATGGTCGGCGGTGACGATCACCACGGTATTGTCAAACCATTTCGAAGACTGGAAATACTCCAGAAAGCGACCGAACTGAACATCGTAATTGTGGACAGCATCCAGTATGTAGTTATCACGCTCCGGATATGGAGTGCCGTCGTCTGATATGCGCTGCCAGGCATGCGTTTCCAGGTTGTACATACCTAAAAACAGAGGTTCAGTTTGCGAATTCTCGCGATCCTGCAGCCACTTTATCAGGCTGGTGTAAAGCTGGGCGTCGGACATCGAATCTCGCCGTTTGGGTGTGCCGACATATTGTTTTGCCTGCATGTCTTCGGACGTAAGCACGGAACTAAAACCGAGCTCCAGCATCATCTCGTCAATAAAGGCAGCATCTTTTTGATGGGTATCCAGAAACACGGATTCATACCCTCGTTTGTGAAACAATTCAGGCAGACAAAAGTAATCGACTGATTTCAGATTCAGATAGTTGGTATGCCATCCCCCAATACCGCCGAAAAATGGGTAGACAGAGCACAATTGTCCGTGAAGCCCACGATAAGTCGCAAAGGTATGATTGAAATACCCGTCGAAACTTAAAGACAGGTCACCAAATTTTTTCAGGTTTGGGGTCAAGTTCGGAAATGTTTCGTCATATCCATTGACCAGTCTTGCCGACAAGCCTTCGGCGTACAAAACAATCAGATTGAACTGACTGTCCGCGATTGTCTCAATCAGCGGAACAAAAGCCTCTTCGGGCGAAGCGTAAATGGACTCTGAAACAAGCGGATGCTTTGCCCTTGGATTCCAGTGGATGCCGAACTGACTGGCCGTTTTTTTATGATCTTCATTTAACAACACCACCTCTGAGTCCAAAGAATCAAACGCCTCAAAAAACTGTCCCACAGGTGACTCGTGGTCAACAAA
>JBCCGE010000065.1:0-17389 GCA_039029455.1 Pseudomonadota bacterium
CTCGATCACCGGGAGCCACCGCCAGCAAGTACCGACTGTAAAAACAGGCTGATATGTTCGATTTCATCCGGATGAACACTATGAGGCATAGTGTACTCGTGCCACTCTACTGAATAATTCGCCATCTCAAGCGCATTCAGGCTGGCCTTTGCCAGAGAAATGGGAATAACTGGATCCTGAGTGCCGTGTGCCATCAATATGGGCGTTTCGGCATTATTTTTATGAACCTTTGTCGAAAGCTCATCGGGAAACGGCAGGTACGTTGAAAGCGCGCCAATGCCAGCCAGTTGCTCGGGATAACGCAAGCCGGCATGTAAACTGACTGCACCACCCTGGGAGAAACCCATAAGGACGATTTTGTTTTCCTGAATACCTCGCCGAACTTCCTGTGCGATCAGCTCGCCCACGATGCGCGCGGATTCATCCAGGCCCTCGCGATCAGCCCGCTCGTCGAACGCAAGGGATTTAATGTCATACCAACCGCGCATCGACATACCGCCATTGATTGTGATCGGCCGAACGGGTGCATGAGGGAAAATAAACCGCACCGGAAGATGTTCCGGCAGCCGCAGTTGCGGAACAATGGGTTCAAAATCGTGTCCATCAGCCCCCAGGCCGTGAAGCCATATCACTGTGGCGATTGGATCAATACCGGTTTGTGATTCTATGTAATCAATTTTCATGAAGTTTTGCGCCGTCGTTTCCGTGCTTGATATTGCGCCAGTAAGACACATAACAAAAGTGAGCAGGATTTTCGGCAATTTTACGTTCTCAAGCGTGCTTTCGAGCCATTGTTCTGGCCAGAACCACGACCGCAATTTCACTGGCAGTCGGTCATGATTAACCCGATTTTGACAAGAATCCAGACTTAAGGCGGTATTATTAACGACAAGCGGTCCCAGGTTTCGTTATTCCAACCCTATTTTCTGAACGTGTTCCTACAATTTAAAAGTCTCCCGTTGATACTGGCAAGCCTGCTGTGCGTGACGTGCATGTCGTCTCAGGCACAGCAACCACCGGCACTGGTATCCGTTGACGAAGTCGTGCTGGAGCCCTTCGCTCAGACTGTTCCGGTAATCGGGCGCCTGGTGGCCAGTCAGAACGGTTTGGTTGCGGCCAAAATCGCGGGTGCTATCGACGCCATTATGGTGGAGACCGGCGACCGGGTAACGGCCGGTCAACCAATTGCCCAAATCGATACCCGCGAACTCGAACTGCAGAAACAGCAGCGCGAACTGCAGCTCATCGAAGCGCGATCAAGACTTGAAACCGCACGTGCGCAGCTGTCTCTGGCTTCACAAGAAGTTAAGCGATTGTCCGCACTGCAAAACTCTGCTGCGGTCAGCCGTGCCGCATACGACGACGCGGTGCAGCAACAGGCCATCGCGACGGCGCGAGTTAACGAAGCACAGGCGGCTATAGCCAGCGATCGTACGGAAGTCGAACTGGCAACCCTGCTGCTCAGTTTTGGCACCGTGATCGCACCTTACAGTGGCACTATTACAGACAAGCAAACGGAGGTTGGCAGTTACGTTCGCGTCGGGGACGCCGTTGTGTCTTTACTTTCAGATGATCAGCTTGAACTCGAAGCTGACGTTCCCTATGACCGACTGATCGGCATTCCGGCCGGGACCCGCGTGAACGTTCGTCTGGACAATAACAGTCGACACAATGCCAGCGTTCGGGCGATCATTCCCGAGGAGAATCCGCGAACAAGAACTCGACGCGTGCGATTCGTGATTGAGTGGCAAAGCGACAGCGGAATCCTTGCCTCGGAGCAAAGCGCGACCGTCTATATTCCTGCGGGCAGGTCCCGGGATATTCTCAGCATCCACAAAGATGCCTTGATTCGAAAAGGTAGTCAGACCATCGTCTATGCTGTCGTAGACGACTCGGCGGAGCTGCGAAATGTAAAGCTCGGTAATTCTTCAGGGGAAAGGGTGGAAGTTCTGGACGGTGTTTCACAGGGAGATCAGGTCGTAGTGCGCGGCAATGAGCGGCTGCGCCCCGGACAAGCCGTCAGTATTGCCAACGCCAACTGACCGCGATCGGCATCTGCAATGAATCTGATCCGTATTGCCATTGATCGACCGATAGCGGTTCTGGCTGCGGTGATGATGGTTGTGCTGTTTGGTCTTGTGGCACTTAAAACAATACCGATCCAACTGGCACCTGATGTCAATCGCCCGATCATCACAGTCACCACAAACTGGTTCGGTGCTGCGCCGACAGAAGTTGAACGAGAAATACTAAACCCTCAGGAAGAAGAACTGTCAGGACTCGAGAGTCTTGAAACTCTGACCGGCAGAGCGGAACAGGGGCGTGCACGGATTTCGCTTGAATTCAAAGTGGGCACAAATATGGATCGAGCGCTTCTGCTGGTCGCCAATCGCCTGGATCGAGTGACGGACTATCCCGATGAGGCTGACCAGCCCACGCTGGATACTGCTGGTAGCGAAGACAACGCCATCGCATGGTTCATCATCACCCGAAAGGAAGGTAATAGCCGACCCATTCACGAATACGGTGATTTCATTAACGATGTGGTCAAAGATAGACTTGAACGGGTAGCCGGTGTCGGGCGGATCAATGTCTTTGGATCAAGCGAACGGGAAATCCATATCGAAGTTGATCCGTCGCTGATTGTGCGATACGGTCTTACTGTCACTCAGGTCGCCGATGCGCTGCGTGCCGCTAACGTTTCAATAGGCGCAGGAGATATTGACGAGGGCAAGCGCCGATATGTCGTCAGGACAGAGGGCGAGCTTTCAAGTCTTGAGAAGATCAGGGACGTTCTGGTTCGAAACTCAGACAGTCGCGGAGAACTGGGCCGGGTGATGATTCAGGATATCGCTTCGGTGCAGTTCGGCTATCAGAAGCCAACGTCGAGTATCCGTCTGCTCGGTGATGCTGCGATGGCAATGAACGCCGAGCGCCAAACGGGTGCAAACGTGATTGAAATCATGCGCGATCTGCGGGCGGCGGTGGACGATTTGAATCAGTTTACGATTCCGTCTGCTGATCTGATTTTGCGACAGGTATATGACGAAACCGTATACATCAACTCGGCCATCGACCTGGTCCAGCAAAATATCTGGGTAGGGGGAGTACTCGCGGCACTGGTATTGTTGATTTTTCTGCGGTCGCTCCGTGCCACTATTGTGATATCACTTGCTATACCTGTTTCAGTCATCGGTGCATTCGTCGCGATGGCTGCACTGGGGCGGTCGATCAACGTGATCTCACTTGCCGGACTCGCGTTTGCAGTAGGCATGGTGGTTGACGCCGCTATCGTTGTGCTGGAAAACATTTACCGACACAAGGAGGCGGGATACAGCACAGCAAAGGCCGCCTACCTGGGCGCGCAGCAGGTTTGGGGTGCAGTACTGGTGTCGGCATTGACAACCGTCATGGTATTCATCCCCATTCTGATCATGGAGCTGGAAGCCGGACAGCTGTTCAGAGATATTGCGGTCGCGATTTCAGTGTCCGTGATGTTGTCGCTGCTGGTCTCAATCACGGTTATACCAGCATTGTCGAAAGCAATTTTGGGAGAGAACAACGCACCGCGTAAACGACTGTCGTTGCCCTTGGTTGACAGCTTTGCAAAGTTATTCAGCACATTGACAGTCGCTTTTGCGAATCTGGTTGCTCGCAGCAAGCTGGTCTCGCTTGCTATCGTTGTGGCGATAACCGCGAGCGCATCGTACAGTGCCTATCTATTGATGCCGAAGCTGGAGTATCTCCCAGAGGGCAATCGCAATTTGCTGATTGGTATTGTCATACCGCCGCCGGGATACAACCTGGCAACCATGACGGGTATTGCAAAGGAAATCGAGGCCGAAACCAGCCATTTGTGGGCTTCAGAAAACAAGGGAACAGTGAATGATTCAGATTTGCCATTAATCGAGCGGTTTTTTTTCGTGGCAACGCGGGCACGGACGATTCTGGGTGCTGTGGCGGTAGATCCTGAGCGCGTCGCTGAGCTGAAGCCCATTCTCAGTGAGCCTGTTTTCAGGGAGCCAGGGACATTTGGCTTCATTTCTCAACCCTCAATTTTTGGTCGCGGTATCGGTGGTGGTCGAAAAATTGATCTCGATGTATCCGGCTCGGATCTGGATACGATCCTGCAAACCGCTGCCAGAGCGTTCCAGAAAATCACCTCTCAGTTTCCGAGAAGCGACGGTCATGAATGGCGTCCACAACCCGGGCTCGAGCTCGGCGCTCCCGAAGTGCGCGTCAGTCCTGACCCGATTCGTTTAAGCGACAGTGGTCTGACGGCTCGAGATCTGGCGGTATCAGTGGACGCATTCAACGATGGTTTCAGAGTCAGTCAGTCCACGATTGAAGGCAAACTCACAGACATCATGCTGCGTGGCAGCGCCAACGCCGTGAATCGAACACAGGAAATTGGCGACCTTCCCATCGTTACTCCAGGCGGCCAGATACTTCCGGTGACCTCGGTCGCGACGCTCGAACTGACTGCGGGTCCGACAGAAATTCGGCACCGGGAACGCTTCAGAACTGTGACTTTGGAGCTGCGCCCCAATCAATTCACTCCGCTTGAAACAGCGATCGAAAGCATTAATCAAAATGTCATTCAGGAACTACAGAAAGAGGGTATTCCTGAGGGTATCAAGCTCAATATTTCAGGCACTGCGGATAAGTTGGTCGAAACGCGGGACGCTATGGCATTAAACCTGATTCTGTCTCTGGTGATTGTATTTCTGGTTATGGCAGTGTTGTTTGAAAGCTTTGTCTATCCATTCATCATTCTGCTGTCTGTGCCGGTAGCCGCTGCCGGGGGTTTTGCCGGTCTGGCTATTCTGAATCTGGATTCCCAGCAACCGCTCGACATGCTGACCATGCTCGGTTTTGTTATTCTGATCGGCATTGTGGTCAACAACGCAATTCTGCTCGTGCATCAGACGTTGTATCATATTCGGGACGAGTCCATGGATGTCTCTGACGCGATTCGAACCGCTACTCGGAACCGGATTCGACCGATATTCATGTCGACTCTGACCAGTGTTTTCGGCATGCTGCCGCTGGTACTTTTTCCGGGCGCCGGGTCCGAACTTTATCGGGGACTGGGAAGCGTCGTTGTCGGCGGTCTGAGTCTTTCCGCGCTGCTGACACTGCTGATCATTCCTCCCATGATGTCGCTGCTGGTTTCGCCTCTTGAAGCACGTCGCAACAGGCGACTTGGCAAAGGCACACCAGCAACGGTGCAAACTTAATCAACGTGTCAGCCCTGTCGACGCCATGACCCTCTCCTACCGGTTTCCTTACCGATCCCAGACTATGCCTGTGATGGCACGGAACGTTGTCGCGAGCTCTCAGCCGCTGGCCGCGCAGGCCGGTGTTGACATGCTGAAAAGGGGCGGCAATGCCGTTGATGCTGCACTCGCGACTGCGATCACCCTGAGTGTCGTCGAACCCTGCAGCAACGGTATTGGCAGTGACGCGTTCTGTATTCTATGGGACGGCAAACAACTGCACGGGTTGAATGCTTCCGGTCGCAGTCCGGCGGCGGTCTCAGCCGCCGATTTCGCGGGCATGGACGCGGTACCGTTGCGCGGATGGGATTCCGTCACCGTCCCGGGATGCGTAAGTGCCTGGTCGGAACTGTCTCGCGCATTTGGAATACTCCCGTTCGAGCAACTGTTCGAAGCCGCCATTGACTATGCACGAAATGGCTTTCAGGTGACGCCGATTGTAGCTTCCGCCTGGTCAAAAGCTCCGGAAACGTTTGCAGAATTCGATGATTTCAGGGTGTTTCTGCCGGATGGCCGCGCACCGCGTGCCGGAGAGCTGTTCTCAAATCCGGATCAGGCCGCCACACTTGAAATCATCGCCGACAGTCACGGCGAGGATTTTTATCGCGGGAAACTGGCGGAAAAAATGGTTGCCACCGCAAATCTGGCCGGCAACAAGCTCAGCGTCAACGACTTGGGCGACCACAGTGCCGACTGGGTCGGTACCCTTTCAAAGGACTTTCGGGATGTCACTGTTCACGAGATACCTCCCAATGGTCAGGGTGTCGCGGCATTGATTGCACTGGGCATCCTTGAAAATCTCGGTATTGAATCCTGCGAGCCGGATTCTGTAGACAGTTTCCATCTGCAAATTGAAGCAATGAAACTGGCGTTTGCCGATCTCTATCGTTATGTCGCCGATGCACGATATCTGGAGTTCGATATCGAGCGACTGCTGGATCCGAACTATCTTGAATACCGAGCCCGTACAGTCGATCCTAAAAAGGCCCGATACCCGGAATATGGCCTGCCACCAAAGGCCGGAACGGTATATCTGACTGCAGCGGATGCAGGCGGCATGATGGTCTCCATGATCCAGAGTAATTTTTGGGGTTTTGGGTCAGGAATTGTGATTCCCGGAACCGGAATCAGTCTGCAAAACCGCGGGGCCGGTTTCAGTCTTATTGATGGACATCCGAATCAGATCGCGGGCAGCAAACGCCCGTTCCACACGATTATTCCGGCTTTCGCCCTTAAGCAGAACGATCCACTGATGAGTTTTGGCGTCATGGGCGGAGCAATGCAGGCGCAGGGTCACGTGCAGATGGTTCTGCGCGTTTTAATGTGGGGACAAAATCCCCAGACTGCCAGCGATGCGCCTCGGTGGCAGGTTCTCGAGGATCAACAGGTGGCACTGGAATCCGGAATTGATCCCGAGGTTGTCGCCGGCCTGGAAGCCCGTGGCCATAAAATCTACCGATCCGAACTGAACCCCGCGTTCTCAATGGGCGGAGCGCAACTGATCTATAAATCTCCCGACGGATATATTGCCGGATCGGACCATCGCAAAGACGGCTGCGCTGCCGGTTTTTGAAACTGTCGAGACGTGGCCAGAAAACGACGCAGCTACGGGCGCAAATCGAAGCCAACACCGGTTCGGTTCAAGTTTCTGCGTATTCTGATTCGCACGCTGTTTTGGTTGCTGGTCATTGTTCTTGTCTTTATTGCCCTGTTCCGCTGGATCGATCCACCGACAACATCGGCACTGATACAGGAAAATTTCCATCAGGAGCGATGGCGAGACCGCGATTTAATCGGTTTTCAATGGCGGGACTGGGATCAGATTGACCCTTCGATGCCCCTTGCAATCATCGCTGCAGAGGACCAGAGATTTCCGCGCCACCATGGCATTGACTTTACGGAACTAAAGCGAGCCTGGCAGGAACGCCATCGGCGGGTTCGCGGCGCCAGCACGATCACGCCACAGGTCGCTAAAAACATGTTTTTATGGAGCGGTCGAACCTATTTCAGAAAAGCTCTGGAGGCAACCATAGCGGTTTACATTGAGATCGTTTGGGGGAAAAAGAGAATTCTCGAAATCTATCTAAACATTGTCCAGTTCGGACCCAACGTTTACGGTGTGGAAAATGCTGCTCAGACGTATTTCGGAAAGCCCTCAAACCAATTGAACAGACTGGAATCTGCCCGCTTGGCCGTTGTGCTGCCGAACCCGAATACCCGCTCAGCCATTCATGCCAGTGAATACGTTGTGTCCAGACAGCGATTTATTCTGGGTCAAATGAATCAGCTGGGGGGCCTGTCGGTAATTGAAAATCTCTGAGCTCGCAAACGCTGAGCCGATGCGGCCGACGCTCAGGATGCGACGACAAGCTCGGAATAGTCTATGGAATTTATGAAATATGTGGTGGTGGTTTCCCCAACACGTATCACCACTTCGTCGTCGACCTCTTTTTTTAGCATTGCCCGCGCCATCGGCGAGTCGACACTGATATGGCCTTTGCTCGAATCGCTGTCAATCTCGTCAGCGCCAACGATACGGTAGCTTACGACTGTGCCGTCCTCCCGTTCCATCTCGACTCTGGCACCAAAAAAAATCTTTGACTCATCGCCGACGGCATCAACCACGTTCAAATCCGGTAACCTTTTCTGAAGGTAACGTATTCTGCGATCAATTTCGCGCAACTGCTTTTTGCGGTATATGTACTCAGCATTTTCGGATCGGTCACCCTCCGCTGCTGCTGCAGACAGCGCCTGAGTGACCTCAGCTCGCTTTTTCCAGATCTGAACCTCTTCGCGCTGCAACCGACCGAAGCCCTCAGGCGTGATATAGGGTGAGGAGTAGTGCGATGGTGGTGGTTTTCGGCTCATAAATATTCAGGCGATTTTGTTCATTGGCTGAATCGGAAAAATTCAGAAGTGGACTGATATGCATTCGAGCTAAAGCTCGCGGCCAATAGAATAAACCTGACAAACAATTCAGGGCGCTGTGATTCCAAATTCTAGCTTTTATCCGATCTGTGATGAAGTGATCATCAGCTTCCTGGGCCGTGATTCACTCAAAAGCAGCAGACCCACTATCCTTTTGCTGCAATCGCCAGAGTTGTGCATAAAGTCCGTTGCGGTCCATCAACTCAGGATGCGTTCCCCGTTCCGCAATCCGACCCCGCTCCATGACCAGAATAGTATCGGCGTGAACAATCGTTGACAGTCGATGGGCAATCACCAGTGTGGTTCGATTCTGAGCAATATTGTCCAGCGCCGCCTGAATAGCCTGCTCGGACCGGCTGTCCAGCGAGGAGGTGGCTTCATCAAAAATGAGAATTTGTGCACCTTTAAGCGCCGCCCGCGCAATTGCGACTCTCTGCTTTTCTCCTCCGGAAAGCTTAAGTCCACGTTCCCCAACCAAAACATCGTATCCATCCGGATGCCGATCAATAAACTGATCGATTTGCGCGACTTTCGCTGCGGCTTTGATCTCATCGACCCCCGCACCCGGGTTGCCGTACCCGATGTTGTAGCCGATCGTGTCGTTAAAAAGCACCGTATCCTGGGGAACCACCGCCATCGCAGCGCGCAGGCTGTCCAGAGTGACGTGTTCAATATTCTGTCCATCAATACAGATGCTGCCGGCGTCCGGATCGTAAAAACGCAGAAGCAATCGGGAAAGGGTTGATTTTCCAGCGCCGGATGGGCCAACCACGGCAACCATCTGTCCACCGGAAACAACAAAACTGACGTCATTCAGAATAGGCTGTTCGGACTGATACGAAAAAGAGACATTTTTGAACTCGATCTCTCCGGAATCCAGATCCAGAACTTTTGCATCAGGTACATCCTGCACATCCGGAACCTCCTCCAGCAGTTCGAACATGCGTTCCATATCAATCAACGAATGATTGAGATCCCGATAAACAGAACCCAGAAAATTTAGCGGGATATAGAGCTGAATCAGGAACGCGTTCAGCATGACAAAATCTCCCAGAGACAGTGATTCCGTCACCACACCCTCGGCCGCCAGAAACATCAGCATGGTGAGCCCAACAACGACAATCAGCCCCTGACCGCTGTTGAGCCATGCGAGCGAGGTTGTGCTTTTCATCGATGCACCAACCCAGTCAGAGAGCGTGTGCTGATATCGATTGTGCTCCAGCCTCTCGTTGCCGAACACTTTGACAGTTTCATAGTTAATCAGAGAATCGAGCGCTCGCGTGTTGGCTTTCGACTCAGCCTCGTTCATCTGCACACGGAACTGCGTGCGCCATCGCGTAACGGCGAAGGTGAACACCGCATAGATCACAATCATTCCAATCGTGATCCAGACGAACCTTTGATCGAACTGATTCCCCAGAACAATCAACAGCAGCGCTATTTCCAGAATGATGGGCAGAATGCTGAAAACGACGATGCGCAGAAAACCCGAGATCGCCATAGAACCGCGTTCGACATCTCTTGATAACCCACCAATTTTGCGATCGAGATGAAACCGCAGCGACAGGCGGTGTAGATGCTCAAATACGGCGCTCGACAGGCTGTGGATAATCTCGACACTGGCGCGCGCAAACACAACATTGCGCAACTCGTTAAAGAAAATTGACAGCAACCGGAGCGCGCCGTAGGCAAGCAGCAGCGCAAGCGGCACCACAAGGAACTCGATCGATGCAGACTCCAGTTGATCAACAATCTGCTTCAGTATCAGGGGTACACCGACATTGGCAAACCGCGCGAGCACCAGAAACCCCATGCCAACCAGCACCCTGCCTCGATAACGCCAGAGGTACGGCAACAGCTTGCGCGCCGGTGCCCAACTGGTGACCGGATCAATGTGACCAATCAATCGTGGAGAGAAGCGCTGCATTGTGGATATATGGGAACTGTTTCCCGGAATACGAGTGTTGATCCCAACCTGTGAATCGACCTGTGGTTTACTTTAGACGGTGCAGTATTGGACTTTATTTACGAATGGCAGAGGAATCGTTTAGCGGCACAACCTCCGGACATGTCCCGACCCACTCGTGTGCTCTTATTCGGCGGATTCGGGTGCTAAAGGCCGAACAATAATGCTCCGTGACACAGAGTCACCACTACTGTGAGAACAGCTCGCAACGATCTGTAACCGGTTGGCATGACCTCCTCCTGTATGTGGCGACCTTCCCATACAAACAGCAACACAAACGCAGTCATCTGCACGATTACTGCAATATGCAAACTCCAGAGACTGGCGCCGTAGGCCAGTATGGGCAGCAATGAGAAGGCGATTGCAACCGACAATCCGACCCTGAACGGTTTTCCGCCCTTTTCCTTATGACGATTTACAGCTAACTCAAATGCCCACAGAGATCCCGCCAGAAATGCAAGAATGATGCTTGAGTACAGCATAAAAAACCCAAGCATGACCCCAGAGTACAGCGGGTAGAGGTAGTATCCCAGTACACTGGCAATAAAGGGAATGAGTCCGAAGTAACCGTAAACTCGAATGGAAGCGATCATGCAGATTAAAGCCGTTTTAATAGCACCAAAATACCACAATATTTTGTTGCGTACGCGCAATTGTCCACGCGCTGGATTAAAATTTGCCACGTCATGAACGAAATACCAGCACGCTTACGAACATCATGAGTCACGAGTCAGAACCCGAGTTGACCATCCTGATGCCCTGCCTTAACGAAGCGGAAACGCTGGCAACCTGTATTCAAAAAGCGCAAAAGTATCTCCGTGAAAGCGGTGTCTCAGGTGAGGTACTGATTGCGGACAACGGCTCTGATGATGGCTCACAGGACATTGCGCTAGAAAACGGCGCCCGGGTAGAGCCGATTGCGGCGAAAGGATACGGCAACGCGCTGATCGGCGGCATTCAGGCGGCCAGAGGAAAATACGTCATCATGGCGGACGCCGATGACAGCTACGACTTCTATAACCTGGGCCCGTTCGTCGAAGGCTTACGCAAAGGCCATGACCTGGTCATGGGCAACCGTTTCAAAGGCGGAATAGCGCCGGGTGCGATGCCGCCCCTGCATCGCTACCTTGGAAACCCGGTGCTGAGCTTTCTCGGAAGGCTTTTTTTCAGTATCAAGACCGGCGATTTTCACTGCGGGCTTCGGGGTTTCAATCGCCAGAAAGTTCTTGATTTGAATCTGGTCAGCGGCGGCATGGAGTTTGCCAGCGAAATGGTGGTAAAAGCGTCTTTAAACGACTATGACATCGTCGAGGTACCGACAACACTTTCACCGGACGGTCGCTCGCGACCCCCACATTTGCGCAGCTGGCGAGACGGATGGAGGCACCTGAAGTTCTTGCTGATTTACAGTCCGAAGTGGCTGTTTCTGTATCCGGGAATTTTACTTTTTGTCGCAGGCGGCGCCGCATTAATCGCTCTGGTTCAATCACCGGTTAGTCTTTTTGGTGTGACCTTTAATGTCCACACCATGCTCTACTCTGCAGCAGCGGTAATTATCGGTTTTCAGTTCATTGGCTTTGCCCTGTTCAGTCGGATACTGGGCACCGAACTCAAACTACTGCCTGAAAATCCACAGGTGAGTCGTTTTCGCAGACAATTTTCCTTCGAAAAGCTGCTTGTTATCGGGCTTATAGTTTTTATACTGGGTCTGATCTGGGCTGTGTCTTCTGTGATGTCCTGGCGGGCTGCTGAGTTTGGAGGAATGGATCCCTCTCAACTAATGCGACAGGTTATTCCGGCTGTGGTCCTGATCATTTGCGGGATACAAATTGCCTTGAGCTCTGTTTTTACCGGTGTAATCGATTTTTTCTCTGGCGCTCGACGATGACTGATCAGGGTTCGTACTCCCTGCGTAGAAAATCGACAACAAGTTTTTCGTAGTCCCGCCGCCATCCGGGATTAAGAGTGATGGTACCCGTATCAATTGCCCCCGACTTGATGCCTTGTCTAACTGCCAGTCCGACTTTCAGCTGGCCGGTAACTCGGGAGTGGTCCTGATCACGCCCGAAGCGACTGAGATGATAGGTGCTTACGCCCGACCATCTGTACAGATAAAAATAGTTTTCACTGGCTTCTTCAAAATGGGTTTTCACCCCCAGCTTGGTCAGTTTTTGCTCAAAATCCATATCCTGGCCTGAGCCTATTGGCGGATAACCGCCAACAGAAGCAAACAGCTCACGGGTAAAACAACTTTGAGAGTGAAACAGATTCTTATACAAACATTTGATTCTGCCTTCACTGAACAGATACCCCTGATCGGGTTTGTAAAACGGCACACCGAGAGCAGTGAGTTGTCGGACGCTGTGGCTCAACCGGTGAGAGAGGTAGATGTCATCGTCATCCCAGACAAACAGAATGTCGTGATCCGACAACTCCGCACACAGTGTTCTTTTTTCTCCAATTGACGGGCAACGGGTTTGCAAGTTAACAATTTTTACTTCGGGATGGTCAAATACCAGATTTTGTTCGGCAAGATCGTTCAGGACGACAAGCTGTTTGGGTCCAGAATAGTCCTGACGGAGAAAAGAATCGATGGCTTCCTGAAGTTCTTCGATGCGCCCATAGGTCAGGCACATACAACTAACAGCCGGATACTTTTCGCTCTGCAACGTGCTAAACGACCTTAACGGTCAGGTATAAAGAGTAAACTGATCCCGATCGAGATGGGCCGGAAAGCTCTCGCGAAACGCAAAAAGTTGATCGAGATTCATACTGATTGAAACTGCTCCCGACCGTCCGTCAAATTCAGCCATGCGTCCACCCTTGAAATCCAGCAATGCACTTCCCCCGGTAAACGTGTTGCCATTCGGGTCCTCACCCAAACGATTGCTGGCGGCGACATAACACTGATTTTCAATCGCTCGAGCAACCAGCAAACTATCCCAGGCAAACCGTCGGGCGTCAGGCCAGTTGGCAACGTAGATCGCCAGATCATACTCATCACAATTTCTCGACCACACCGGAAACCTGAGGTCATAGCAAATAAACAGTGCAATCCGCCATCCTTTTAATTCAACGATCACTCTCTCGTTGCCGCCGTCAAAATGAATGTGTTCGTTTCCGTATCGAAACAGATGTCGCTTGTCATAAAACGTGATGCGTCCATCGGGATGGACCCAGAGCATGCGATTCAGATATTTGTCCCCGTGCTTTAGAACCACACTGCCGGTGATAGCTGAATTCAGCGCATTTGCCCGATCACGCATCCAAAGTACGGTTTCGCCCTCCATGGTTTCGAACTTTTCCCAGGGCTGCATGTAAAACCCCGTGCTGAACATTTCCGGAAGCACAATGAGATCGGTATCTTTCAGGCGTTCGAAATGCGAATCGTAACGCGCCCGGTTGGACGCAGGATCCTGCCAGTCGATGTCGTCTTCAACGACACTTACCTGCAGCAGTTCGTTCATATCTTGCAGATGACGTCTGCAGCCTGTTTCAGGGTATCGTTCTGTTTGGCGAAACAGAAACGAACGATTTTTGTCTGCGGCGGATTTTCGTAGAACGGCGACAACGGTATCACCGCAACACCCTTTTCCTGAGTCATCCAGTTTGCAAACGACTGGTCGTCAAGATCATTAATTTGACTGTAGTCGGCCAACTGAAAATACGTACCCTGAGACGGCAACAGTGAGAATCGGGACTTTTCGATTAGACTCCTGAACAGATCGCGCTTTTGCTGATAGAAATCTGACAAGCCCAGGTAGTTTTGCGGATGAGATTCGACAAAGTCGGCGAGCGCCCACTGCATTGGCGTCACTGTTGTGAAGGCATTGAACTGATGAATTTTCCGAAATTCAGCACTCAGCTCGGCAGGAGCAATGCAGTATCCAATCTTCCAGCCGGTGGCGTGATAGGTTTTTCCAAACGAGAATACGGCAAAGCTGCGTTGACTGAGTCGTGGATGAGTTACTGCGCTGGCATGTTGCGCACCATCAAAAACAATGTGCTCGTAAACTTCATCACTGAGTACATACACATCTCGACCCTCAAGCAGGTCCGCCAGTCGATCCAGCGTCTCCGGGGACAGTATGGTTCCAGTCGGATTATGTGGAGAATTGATAATGATCAGTCGGGTACGATCATTTAGAGCACTTTCAAGGACGTTCCAGTCAATCTGATAGTCCGGCAGGGTAAGCGGGAGGTGGCGTGTTACACCACCCGCCAGTGCAATTGCGGGCTCATAGGAATCATATGCGGGGTCAAAAACGATGACCTCATCAGTTGGGCGGACTACAGCGTGGATAGCGCAGAAAAGTGCCTCGGTTGCGCCGCTGGTGATCGTAATCTGACTGTCAGGATCAACCTTCGTCGAACTCATGCGATCGACTTTGCGACTGATCGCCGTCCGCAATTCGGCCACACCAATCATCGGCGGATACTGATTCTTGCCGTTGCCAAGGTGATAAGACACCCTGTCCAGAAGGTCAGCATCCGGCTCAAAATCAGGGAAGCCCTGGGACAAGTTAATTGCACCGTAGTCCTGTGCCATTTTCGACATTACCGTAAAGATTGTCGTTCCGACGTCAGGCAGTTTGCTTTGCAGTTGAGCGGTCACTATGATTCTAAATAAGTGTTTGTATAGAGTTTATCGCATTTTTGGGTATCTACATTCAGACTCGAAGAATGTGCCCGGTTCGGACTCTAACGGGTAGAATCGACGCTTCTGTTTACGTCTTTAAAGCCAATGAAAATCATTACCTGGAATGTCAACGGTATCCGCGCTGTAGAGCGAAAGGGTGAGCTGCAGAAACTGCTAAACGATCATCGACCCGATCTCTTAATGATCCAGGAGATAAAGGGAACCCGGGATCAGTTCAGTAAGTTTCTTACCGAAAATTCTGAATATGTCCAGCACTACAGCAGCGCCGAAAAAAAAGGCTATGCCGGCACCGGAATATGGATTACGCAAGAGACAACGCAATCGCTCAAAAACATCGAGTTCCACACTGAAATTCCAAATGCCCCCAACTCTGACGAGGGCCGTATCTCTCATTTACGTTGCGAATTTTCAGGAGAACCCTGGGATTTCTTTTCGATTTATTTCCCAAACGGCGGAAAAAGCGAGCAGGCCTGGGAAGAAAAACTGGTCTTTTATGATCGGGTACAAGACTACATGAACGATTTACGAAAGCAAAAACGGCATGTACTGGTCGGCGGGGATATGAATGTTGCCCACACCGAAATCGATATCGCTCGACCCAAGGAGAACGACGGCAAAATAGGGTTTCACCCCAAAGAACGTGCATGGATGGATCGAATGCTTGCCGATCAGTGGGACGATGTCTGGCGCGCTCGCAACCCCGGCGTGACGGATGTGTATTCCTGGTGGCACATGGTGACGCGAGGAAGAGAGCGAAATGTCGGTTGGAGGATTGATTACTTCCTGCTCGACCAAATCGATGCAGGCCGCGTGGATGAATGCAGCTATCTGCATGATCAGATGGGCTCCGATCACTGTCCTATGCAGATTGAGCTGAACTGATTTATTGCACGGGCGTTAGAACCGCAATCTATGCCTGACGGTATCGGCTTGCGCCATATGCCAGAAAGGAGAGTGCCAGAGCGGACGCGCCCCAGTAGACCCCGCTAAACAGCTTTTCGCTGTTCTCAAGATCAATGATCAACCATCCCAAAACAGCAAAACCGGTAGCTATCGTCATCTGTGAATAATAGCTCTTGAGAACCAGATAGGGATGCTGAATCGTCTGTTTGGCAACATCATAAAATCGCTTGTTCATGGCAAGTCGGAAAAATGATGTACAGAACGTGATCATCACCAGTAAGACAAACAACCAGATCAACTCCATTTCCTGACCGGTCACAGCTCTGAGCGCCCAGGATGATGCGTACAGCAAAACTGACACAGTGTATATTTTGCGACGCCCAAGCCGGTCTATGGTGTTTTTCAGAAGGTAGAACAGCAAGCCGAATATGATTGCCAGAGACATTACAATCAATCCCAGCGTTGTGAAACTCTCATGCGACAATAAAAACAGTGAGATCACCCAGAAAAAACTCTCGAGAAACAGAAACAGTCCATCGACGATAAAAATAAAACGAGAAGAATCACCGTCTCTAAATTTAAAAATTTCTGTAATGCTGACTGGTCTGGTCTCAACCAGTGGCTGCGGATATCTGGGTTTTGAGATACACAGAAGAATAAAACCCGCACCTGCAATGATCCCGCATACGATCAGAAGATAATCAAAGTCGGCCCGCTCGAGCAGAAACCCGCCGATCAGTATCCCGATCTGTAACAATAAACCGACAAAAATCTGGATATTGCCGTATTTCCTGCCCGAACTGCTGATATCGATCAGCTCGAAAAAAAGCGCACGCTGGGTGGTCCAGAAAAAGCTGTTGTACACGCCGTAACTGATGCCGAGCAATAGCATGACGCCAAAGTCCATATCGAGCATCTGGACATTAACCAGCAGAAGAATCTCGAACACCAGCGATATCGCAATCAACGACGTCAGGCTGATGACACCACGGATTCGATCCCAAATCCAGAGGCCAATGCAAAATCCGATTCCAGCCAGCGAAATGAAAAGACAAACGCGACCGAGATCAAATCCCTGTTTCCACAAAAATACCGGAATGAAGAACGGAAATATGCCGATAAGCAACGAATGCAGACCCAGAAACTGGTAAAAAATTTTTCGCTGCTGTGACATAAAGGAAAAGTTACGGCTTTACCAAACAGTCGCTTGTCCGACCGGTTTCAAAACGTATCCTGATTTTCAACTTCTAGCTGCTCGAGCTGGTCGATGTGGCGGGAAAAATCTTCTTTCCCACCATAGCGCGGATAATAATGCATCTTCATGTACGGACGGGAGTTAACTTCAATCAAAATGCATTTCTGTGTTTTATGACTCTCTTCAATTCCTCGCTCGAAAATGACGTCAACGCCTAAAACATTGGCGTTAAACATTTTGACGACGCGGTTGAATAGCTCAGCATTCTCCTTGGGGATAGTGGATTGATCGATTGTTTCGACAATACCTCCGGGCGCCAGAGCAACTCTGAAAAACAACTCAACATGCTGATCTTTACTGGGGACGCTTTGCAGCGACAAACCCTGCTTGTGCAGGTGTTGTTCTACCTGATCCGTTTTGCCGATCGGAAAGATTACCGGATGTAATTTCATTTCCTC
>JBCCGE010000066.1:0-17023 GCA_039029455.1 Pseudomonadota bacterium
CAGAGGTTGCGCGTGATTGATACCTGCTAATAATGGTGCTTCTATCGCTTTTGTCGCGACTATGCTTTCAAGAGTTGATACACTGCCTCTCGCAATAATAACTCTAAGGGGAAGACGTTGTTTCAAGGTGATTCGCCACTAAAGTTTTGGCAGCTATTTGTCGGGATATTTTTGATGGCTTTGCTAACGGCACCGGTAAAAGCAGAGCTGGTTCTCTACACCTCATTGGGCGAGTTCATTCGAGCCGCGGAGATGACTGACGCGCTCATTACGGACTCATTCGAAATAACACGCGCGACTGAGGTCAGTTCCGAGCCCACGCAAAATCAAAATTTGGGGTCGACACTGGAGTTCCGGCCCGAAAACACGCAGTTTCCGTTTCGCTTTACCGTGTCCACGGTTGAATCCGGCGCGAACTTCACCTTTGAAGACTTCGAAAACGCCAACACGGGACCACCGGCCAACTTTTTTAATGCACTCTCGGTTGGAGATCTGGACGATTTCGAGAATGATGACTGGGTGCTGGATATGACCGTTCCTCAAACGGTGTCAGCCATTGGATTCGAAGTCCGGGACAATAACTTTCAGGACGGTTCAACGACCAACGGGACGCAGGAGTTTTTAACCGCATTGACCACCGTACCCGGTGAAACGCGCGTGTTCGATTTATCGGCTTTGAACCTTGGCTCACCAGGTGCGCAGTTTATAGGAGTCGTCGCCACTGCCGGTGAACGCATTCGTCGGATTGAGTTTGACGAAGATTCGGGCGGAGACGATATTGCCATTGCAGATTTTCGATTTGGCGGCAGTTCGTTCGGAACCACCACGGAATCGTTTGCAACAAACATCGAACCTCGTCGTTTTGCTGCAAACGGCCTCACTTTGGATAATCAATTGCTGATTACCGGTGGTTTTCCCGATGGTGATCGCGGTTCCCGCTTAACGGAAATGATTGACCTTGGAACCGGAGAATCTGAAGTTGTTGGCGACATGGTGGAAGGTCGTTACTTTCATACCCTAACCATGTTGCCGGACGGGAATTTCCTCGCGGTCGGAGGACGGAATTCCACCACAAACAGTATTGCGTCGGCGGAAATTTTCGATGTCGACACTAAAACCTGGCGCGCGGTCGCGTCTGTTGGCCAGGTGGCTTCCAGCCATTCCGTGACCCGATTGTTTGACGGGCGGTTATTGTTCGTTAATGGGCCTAGTTACCAACTGTTTGACCCAACGACTGAGCAGTGGACCGCTCCGATGCCAATGAATGCGCCCCGATCCAGTCATGCTGCGACCTTGGCGCTCGATGGAAAAGTCTGGGTAACCGGGGGAAATCTTTCACAAGAAACCACCAGTATTTACGATCCTGAAAATGACACCTGGTCCGCTGGGCCGAACATGAATACGGGAAGGTTTGGACATAATATGGTGACCTTGCCCGACGGTCGTCTTGCAGTAGTAGGACAAGTGAACGGATCAGACGACACTTGTACAGGGGGGCTGGAGATACTTGATCCGTCAGAAAATTCACCGACATGGGACGATTCATTTAGCGATCCGGTTTTTGATAAGTGCGCTCCTATCGGAGGCGTGTTACCTGACGGACGTATGTATGCCGGCCGATATAACGATGGGAACGGACAAAGTGAGCTTGAGATCTATGATCTGGAACGCGATCGATGGAATGTTCGTTTAACCGGCTTTTCCGAGAGCTTGATTAATACAGGAATCGTATTGCCTACTGGTAAATTGGCCATTCTGCAATTCAGCCAGCCTCTGATTCTGGATCTTGGCTACGACACCGTCACCAACATCGCTGGGTTATCCAATCAGCGTACGAACCCGAGCACCACACTGATTGGCCCACGAACGTTTCTGGTTATGGGAGGCGGTTTTGATGATGACGTGATTGTGTCCGTTTCTTCGGACGGCGAAACCGCTAATGTTTCGCCCTGTGAAAACTGCCCGACGAATGATGGCGTTCCCATAGCCGACCAGATCGTGCCAATTGACGGGATGAGCGTCGTACCCTACGACGTCACGGGTGACGAAGCGTTTAGCGTCATTATGGCGGGCGGTCTGCGCGCTCCGGGAAACCGTGCCGAAATCTATCGGTTTGTGCCGTCTGAGGCTGTCGACTCTGATCCGCCGGAGTTGATCGGTATGCTGAGACAGGCCAGACGGAGTCATCGGGCGCATGTGTTATTTGATGGTCGGATGCTCGTCATCGGTGGAATCAACGATCAGGCAACCGCCAAGATGACAGCGGAGGTGTTCAATCCGCAAACAGGCCTAAGCGAGTTTACAGGCTCGCTGAATACGGAAAGGGAGTTCAATTTCGACAGTGTCCTGATGAACGATGGACGCGTCATGGTCGCGGGCGGGTTGACCGCTACACAGAACCAACCGCCTGAAATTTACAATCCGTTGAGCAATCAGTGGCGCCCAACTGCACCTTTCAACGAACCCAGATCAGCGGTCAGACTGGCGATGCTGTCGGATGGTCGTGTTATGGCCGCAGGTGGATCACAAGGCCTGGCCACCAACATTGTGGAAATCTATGATCCTGCGACCGGAGTATGGGAGCAGGTCAGCAGCATGAGTCAGCCGCGGATCAATTTCACCCTGACAACGTTGCCCAATGGACTGGTACTGGCAGCCGGTGGCGCATCATCTGCAGCCGCCATCACCACTGAAATCTATGATCCGGCCACCGACGAGTGGACGTCCAGACCTCGCCTCAGCGGCCATCAGTCTCATGCAGCCGTGCATCTGGATGAACACCGGCTTGCCATTTTCGGTGGATCAAATAGCGGCAGTGACGACGTTCTACTGTATGCCTGGAATGAAACACTCAGGTTGAATACTGAGGTCACTGGTATCGGTTTTACGCCTTCGATCGATGGCAACCCGGATGGAAGCGCATTCGTCCTGGCCCAATTAGGGCAATTGTGGGGCGGTGGTGATGGCGAGGATTTTGCAGCCAACGGCGCATTGCTTTTGGCGCGCCGCATTGATAACGGCGCCCAGCAATGGCTAAAGCCCCTTGAAAACGATTCCTGGTTGTCGACTTCCCGATTCGATCTGGATATCGAGACGTTTCCTCGAGGACTGGTCTGGATATCAGGCATTCTCAATGGAATTCCGATACGACCTGATATTATTTTCATCGCATACGACCCGGTTAGCGGTTCACTCTGTTTTCCGGTAACGACCACACAAGGTGACGTGACAATTGTGTGTTTGTAAACCCAACAATAGTGGCGTTCATTCGTCGGGTGCGTCGCCGCACTCTTATTGACACCAAAGAGCATCATATCCACAGACTTCAGCGACCCCAATCTGCATCCGTTCCACAGGACTCTTTGAAAGACTCCGGTCGCTGGCGGATCAGGTTTGATTATTGCTTTTATTAGCCAACCAACCCAGCAGTGTCAACAACACTGCGATCAATCCGATAACCGCTCCAAAGGGGCGCGGTGTGCCGTCATGAAACACGCTGACGAGCACGGCAATCAGTCCCGACAGGCCAATTTCGAGGCATCCAAAAACAGCACCGGCACTTCCAGCGGCCTGACTCACCGCCGACATGGCCTTGGAGGTGGCCACTGCAAAGATCGGACCGATACCAAACGCTATAAAGAGATAAGAAAACACCAGCGTTTTCACCGACAGTCCGACTACAAACACAAAGAGAAGAATCAATGCAGCTCCCCCGATAACACACGCCAGCCCGAGATTCAGAACCCGCATGGAATCCCAGTGATCGACCAGCTTTGTCGCCAGCAGGCTGCCCAGAAAAAATGCGACCACAATAACGGCCTGAAAATAACCAAAGTGCTGCACCTTGACCCCAAAATAACTGATCAGGATAAACGGCGCGCCGGTGACAAATACGAACACCGCCGAGAGTGATACCCCGGCGATACACCCGAAAATCACAAACTTCCGATTTAAAAAGATACCTCTGTAGGTGGAAACAATAGTCCTCGCCTGCAGAGCATTCACATCGGGCTCCGTCGATTCCGGCAGATACCGATAAATCAGAAGCACGGCGATCAGTCCGATTGCGGCGGTGAGGTAAAAGTTGTATTCCCAGCCAAAAAAAACATGAATGTAACCGCCCAGAATCGGAGCAACCGCCGGGGTCAGTGCAATAGCCATACCATAAATCGCAAAGCCCTTGACCTGCTCCTGTTCCGTGAACAGATCCTTGAATACCGCAAGACAGATCACCGCTTCGGCGGCCGCGAACGTACCCTGCAAGACTCGCGAGGATATCAGCTGGGTCACAGTGGTCGAGAGCGCACAGGCGATACTGGCCAGAATGAACAACACCAGTGAGATCAGAAAGATCGGACGGCGGCCGAAGCGATCCGACAACGGGCCATAGATCAGTTGTGCCAGTCCATACACAATCAGATTCAGACTGATGGTGAGCTTCATCAGCTCGGGCGTGGTCGCCAGATATTCCGTCAGATCCGGCAGACTGGGCGCGAACAGGTCGGTTGACATGATGCTGACGGAACCCGCCAGAACCATGATGGCGAGGACTGTATAAAAACGACGCTGGTGACTACTCGAATCAATCATTGGATGGGTCAAAATGTCTTCTACAGATTAATTTCCCCCGACGTTCTAGCATTACTCTTCGTTCTGCTCCACCGCTTTCCAGCAATATTTAAAAGCCTTAAAAACTGCGGACATTCGACATGACTGGGCGCGGGGCAATTCGCCGCATGTCGCAAACCGTCCCTCATGGATTTGAGCTGCGCTATTTTGGCATCCAATTCCTCTGCTTTTTTCAGTAACAGTTCTCTGTCTATTTGAATGCTGCCTGATTGGAGCATTTTTCTGATTTCATCTAACGACAGACCTGAGACCCGGCCCAGCGAGATGAACGCGAGTTTTTCTATCACATCATCGGAAAACGTCCGCTTTAATCCTTTTCGACCTGCGGACTTGATCAGTCCTATTTCTTCGTAATAGCGCAATGTAGATACCGGCATGTTGGCCCGCCTCGAAACTTCTCCAATTTCCAAAATCATGTATTGACTTCAAGTTGACTTGAGGTAGTAGCATCATCGCAGAATTTCGAAATTTGACAATAGAAACAAGCCATGTGGGATGAACGATACAGTGCTGATGAATATGCCTACGGCACGGAGCCTAACGACTTCCTGAGGGAGAATTTTCATTCTCTACCGCAAGGCAAAGTGTTGAGCCTGGCCGAAGGAGAAGGAAGAAATGCAGTATTTCTCGCGCGCAGCGGCTTTCAGGTCACTGCGGTGGATTCATCGATCGTTGGTTTGGACAAAGGTAAACGACTTGCCGCCCGGCACGATGCAGACGTAGAGTTTGTGCATGCCGACCTCGCGGACTATGACATTGGTCGATCCGCCTGGGATGCCATCATATCTATATTCTGTCCACTGCCCAGTGAGATTCGACATGCGCTTCATCGGCAGGTAGAAAGCGGACTGAAGAAAAACGGGGTTTATCTGGTGGAAGCCTACACGCCCGCGCAGGTGTTGAATGACACGGGGGGCGGCAAAGACCAGGATTTAATGCAAACCAAAGCGTCCCTGGTTGCCGAACTGGCGGGGCTGCAGTTTGATCATCTGGTTGAACTCGAGCGTGACATCCTGGAGGGTTAATACCATACGGGCCTCGGCAGTGTGGTGCAGGCGATTGCCACAAAGCGCTGATAACCAGGGATCGCGTACGCTTAGACTGAGGCAAATTTTTATGGGCGATGAATACTACGACGAGGCGGTTTCATTAAAACAGGAGGTGGTAGCGCGCACGCCTGATATGGTCAGGCAGCGTCAGGCAGTGATGGCTGCTCTCGCGCTGAACGCGGGCGAATCCGTGCTCGATGTCGGTTCAGGCAATGGCATTCTGGCAAGGGAAATGCTTAACGCCGTTGGACCTTCGGGTTCCGTCATAGGCGTTGACCCCGCTGAGCCCATGATCGCAATGTCGCGAACGCTGTGTCCGGGCGCAACATTTCACCAGGGGAATGCCTCAGCGCTGCCGGTGGCGTCTGAAGCGTTTGATGCAGTAACCGCAAGTCAGGTGCTCGGCTTTGTGCCGGATGTGGATACGGCGCTTGCAGAAATGCATAGGGTGCTTCGTTTTTCAGGGCGGCTGGTGATCTTGGATACGGATTGGCAAACGCTGCTTTGGAACTGTAGCGATAGTGAGTTACTGGAAAAGGTCATTACCGAACTCACAAGTCCTTACACCTCCGCACACGTACCTCGAACGCTATCAGCAAAACTTGTATCAGCAGGTTTTGAACTCGTAGATCGGAAAGTACATCCAATCGTAAACTGGAATCTGAGTGAAGAGTCCTACTCAGCACAACTCACTTCGTTCTTACCTACCCGAGAAGAAGGAAACGGACGCAGGATCGATCTCAGATCAGCCTGGAACGCGGAACAGACCCGCATGAATAATAAAGGCGAATATCTGTTCTCGCTGAACAGATATATCTTTACGGCGCAGAAGCGATAGAAAAAAAGCGACGGACGGAGGGAGTCCAATTCCTCCATGTTGTTAAGTCAAATCTCTAAATGAACTCATCAAACGGTTCGCTCGCGGGACAATCAAAAGGCAATTGAATAGTGCCGCTAAACCCGCTCAACTTGCTGGCCGAAAGCGCGTTTTGCACAGGAATCGCCTCAATGACCTGATGACCGACGCGGCACTCTCCCTGCACAATCGCATTCTTCGTCAGTAGCCATTGCAAGCGCAGATGTAAATTATCCTCGCCCATTGATTCACTTTCGTGGTCTTGCCTGGACGCCGACCACTGAATGCCGCGAACCAGTGCCGGTTCGGCGAGACGATGCCCCATCGCAAAGCCGGATTCACCAGCGCGGTAGTTCCCTTCCCATTGCCACTCGGCAACACCGCAGATGTGCAACGTGTCGACGCTATACTGAATCAGCAACGTCATATGGTGAATCATGCAAGACATATGATCGACGATGTAAAGCGGTACAGGCTCATCTGCGCCGAGTCCTGGAATATCCATCGCCGGCGCGTGGATCATTCTTATCAGTGCATTATCAAACGCATTGCGTTCCATCATCTGGCGCAGGCTTTCGCGCAACGGAAAATAGCCGTCGATGGTATCTTCGAAAAATGACCCGATGAGTTGTTCCGTCACATCCGCTGCATCGATCAGTACAGATTGAAGTACTCGTCCTGTTCCCACTCTGACACGGTCATCTGATAGCGTTCCCATTCGGCACGCTTGATATGCGCGAGATAGTCAACGAATCCATCTCCCAGCGCGTCACGATAAATCGCGCTCTGCTCGAACGCTTCAACCGCTTCGATCAGGTTTTTGGGAAGAAGATCTGCGTCATCAGCATAGGGAGATGCGGTAGCTTTGGGCGGCACAGTGTTGCGCTTGATTCCGTCGAGTCCGGAAAAAATCTGCGCCGCCAGGGCAAAGTGTGGATTTACCGCTGAGTCGGCAACACGGTTTTCGATGCGGCTCGCCGGATCTTCGGGATACAACAATGCGCGCACCATCGCGCCTCGATTGTCGACGCCCCAGGCAATTCGGTTAGGTGCCAGTTGATAAGGTCCATAGCGTTTATAGCCATTCACCGTTGGCGTAGTCAGCAGGCAAGAGGCTGCGGCGTGTTCTAACAGACCAGCGATCCAACCCGAGGCTTCCGATGTTAATTCATCCTGGGCTTGCGGCGTAAATACATTTTGACCGGTTTCCTTATCAAGCAACGACTGATGCATATGCCAGCCATTCGCAGCCGCATTTGGCAATCTGGGTTTAGCCATAAAGCTAGCGTGCAGTCTCTGGCGCTGACATAGTTCTTTAACCATGGTTCGAAACAGCACATAGCGATCCGCCTGGGTCATAGGATCTGCCGGTTCAAAAGTAAACTCGAACTGGCTCGGGCCCATTTCGATTTCTACGGTACGCACACCAAGCCCCATCTGTTCTGCTGCCCTGCGAAGCTCATCTAACAGTTGTTCGGCTTCCCCGTATCGAGTTTCCGTGAGGAACTGCCAGCCCTGGGTCAGGTTACGCGTCTTCACCGCAGTAGGTGGGATAGTGGCGAGCTCATGATTGCAGGACTTGTCAACAAGTTCAAACACCTGAAACTCTACCTCCAGCCCTATAACCGCTTGATAGCCTTTCTGATCAAGTGCGTCGGTAGCGCTTCGCAGTATCTGACGCGACGAAAACGAAATCGCTGTCATGTGATGCCGATCATACAAATCACACAGCATGATTCGTGAGTGCGGCACCCCCGGCACTTCGGTCAATGTGTTCAGATCCGGCACCGCCAGCACATCACTCGCCCCATTCAATGCCAGGTTATCGACGCGCACATCGCTATTCCAGACTGGAAACACAGTCTTGTGGGCGGTGTCTTTTAACAGCAGCGTCGATGGCATGCCCAAACCCCCTGCAAGGATTGAGACGAGTGACTCTGTCACAATGGTTTTTCCGCGCAGAATACCGTGTTGGTCGACAAATGAAAGGCGGATAGTCTCAACCGACTGTGTCGCCAGGGCGTCGATTACCTTCCGGCTGCGTTCGATGTCTTCTTTTGAATAGACGCCTGCTTTGACGAGCGAACCCGATTGAATTTTTTCGTGGCAATCAGACATGGCAGTGAAGAGCAGGCGCGCACAACCCGATGGGCTAGACCGTCGCTTCCCAGGCACAACTGTGTCGTCTCTCCATGTCTGCGTTGTGACTCGCGCTTTCCCAATCATCGGTTGCAGCAATCGTGTCATTCGACAATGGACCAACAATCTCTGCCGCTGCCGCGGTCTGCATCGGCAGTGCCGCATAATTTCCTTCATTGACCGCTCGAATCGCTTTGCGCAACATCCGCCGATTTCGAATAATTGCCACGTCACTGCGTCCGAGATGCTCTCGCGTTCGATCCTGAATACTGCCCATCATTTCGACCGCCCATTGGTCATGCACGTTGATATCCAAGCCCATGCCGGTATAGGTCAGTGTTTTTTGTTCCTCGGGGTCGTAGCAATAGTTATTGTCTTTGTTCTTCAGCGGGCGATACTCCGGCAGCGCGTGTTCCATCAACCGCTGCTCGCGCATCAACGCTTTATTCACTGGCTGATCAAAGCTGGTGAACATCGTGTACCAATAACAATGTTCATCGTCGACCGGAACATGCCACTGCGTGATTGTCATTTCCCGAGACATCGGTATGCAGATCGCTTCCGGAAAAATCGCGTTGGTTACCCGCACGTGAGTTAACGCCTGATCCATATGCCGAAGGGCGGTAATTTTTAGCCCGTAATCGGTCTCATCCACTGTGATCTCCGGACGCGGATAGTCCCTGAGAATTTTCGTTAATGGGATGTCAGTATTTGCTGCCTTATCACGAAACTGTTTACCGTATCCGTCATCCGGATCTTCATCTTCAAGAAATCGATGCAGAAAACTGGCATGGGCCGGATCGATGCCGATCTCCAGAGCCTGCAACCAATTACATTCCCACAATCCTTTAAATGCAAACACGTGCGTGTCTGGCGCGCGGAAACAATCAAATTTGGGGAACACGGGTACCTCTCCAACGCCAAGGTAAGCAAACACAATCCCGCGCATCTGGTGTATTGGGTACTCAGGACCATTGACATCCACGATCACTTCTCGAGGATGACGAGAAGGCAATTCATCCGTCGTTGCCTTTCGTGTCACCAGCCGCCACGAACCTGCGTCGTCTGCAATCAGCGCCAGTCGCTCGCCCAACAGATTTACCGGCACAGGACTACCTGATTCGAGTTCGTCGGTTAGTGCCGCAGGCTGCCAGTACTGACGTAGTACGGTACCCGCGTCGCTGCCTGGCCCGATGCGGGTTAACTGGTCGCTGAGTTTTTGAGATATCACAGCGTTTCTTCTCCAACGTAGGCGTAAATTCTGCCTTGTTTTTCTCTGAGCGGCACCATCGGCACCTTTATCGCCTGAGCCATTGTCGAACCGACAGGTTCCGCAGGCTGTTCGCGACATTGACCCGTGCGGTCGAAATGCCACCCATGAAATGGGCAGCGTATACCATTGTCCTCTAGTCGTCCAAAACACAGGTCCGCGCCCCGATGCGGGCAATGTCGGCCAATTAAACCGAGTTCACCTTCCTCATCCTTGAACAGCACATAGGGTCGGCCATCAATCGAAACGGGCAACAGCGGGCGCGGCCGGGCCATTTCACGTCGATCTGCAATGTACACCCAGTCGGACTCGCGCTGAGTGGTATCGATGTGCAAGGGTTGCTGCATTTGTTACAGGGGATAACCTGCATGTTTTAAGAACCAAATATTAAATATAGCACACGACCAGTGTGCCACTTAAGTTGTCCACGCAAAGGCTGATTCGCCTCGGGTTTCGCAGTGGACAGTACCCTGCTATTTTTCCGCACTGCCGTCGATGAAATGATTCTCCGCGAGTGCATCCTGCGGCGTGAGTGAACGATGATTACCGTCGGGACGACTCCTGTCGCGCCTTTCGCGCTGCCAGTCGCCCACCCAGAAAGAACACACCGCCCAAAACAAGCAAAATGAATGCGCCTCCATAGAGTGACGAGATTCCGGTAATCCTGGCTTCGTGGGGATTTCGTTCCAGATATCGCACACCCACCGATGTTCCTATTGGTAACGGGTTCGCTTTACTCCAACTCGATTTAAACTGAAACGACTGATCATTGTCGTCTCTGA
The DNA here is from genome assembly GCA_039029455.1 of Pseudomonadota bacterium. Classification (GTDB taxonomy): domain Bacteria; phylum Pseudomonadota; class Gammaproteobacteria; order Arenicellales; family Poriferihabitantaceae; genus JBCCGE01. The sequence goes on from JBCCGE010000066.1 coordinate 10,726, forward strand.
ACTCAACCACAAGGGCCTCCACGGGTATCGCCCTGGATACCCGAATGCCGTTCTCGATGGTCGAGCTGTAAACAGAGCCCGATGATTTGTGATCCACTACCACACCTTCTGCGGGTTCGCTGGCGATAAAAAATCGGGTTGCTTCAAAAAAGTACCAGAAGCCTAATGCCAGAATGATGCCGCCGATGGCGGTCAGTAAATAGGTGGCAACTCTAAGCATTCGAGATCAGGGGCGATGTCGTTGCACTCATCAGGCATCAATACCATTTGCCTTGCAAGACCTGAGCAACCGTCATGCCGGTTATCAGGACGGAGACAATACAATATCGCTGATTTGTATTGCAGTGGAGTCACCGCTGACTGTGTACGATCCAGTCCATTCCACATTGCCGGAAGACAACACCGAACCGTTAACAGTGCCCAACGGAATGGATGAGATTACATTGGGAGTGGCTTGACTTGGCTTGCTACTCACAGTTTTCTGCTGATACGAATTAGATCAGCTAATCCAGAAATAACAGAAACACAAACATGCTTGCGAATGAGTCTTAGCGCCAGGAAATTAGGACGGGCGATAATCGATAGAAACACCGACCACTAAACCGTTGCGATTTTTGTCGGCAGCTTAGTCAAATCTGTCCCTTGCTTGCGCCGGTCCCAACAACGCCTGTCTGATGCCCGGAAGACAACCGAGCATCAGTCTTGGTGATTTTTTTATTCGGTGCACCTTTATCAGCGATATCTGCTGCACCCGCGACTACTGAATCTAGTGAATCTTCGCTCAGTTCCTCTGATTGGTTTTTTTCGGCGTCGTCAAAGACTTCGTTATCTTTTTGTTCAGTCATGTGTTTATCTCGTTGTGTCGTGTAAAGTTTTCGTCGAGCGCGGAGCATGCACTACAAGCAACAATGCTCTGATACCTTTATCAAGACTCATTGAACGAATTCGTAGTGTTTACTACTCCGTACAATTAATCGGCTCCAGTGCGCATGCCGCTTCCGGAATGAAACCACTTACCTGAGGTGCGCCTGTAAACAAAAATCCTACTGTGTTTCCTGATGGTTCAAAGATGACTATTTCGAAAGGCATTTGTCCAATGCACGCCCCCGTGAGTGGTATTGGATCTCCAATTGCTCCCTCGCCTGCATAGTTATTCACTAGGCCGCTAAAAAACACACCTTGCAACGTGACAGAACACATTTCCCCGGTTACTTCAACACAAAGTGCGGTTGTTGCTGGTTGTGCATGCGCTGATGGTGCAACAACGGATAACAACGCCAGCACTGCCGAGTCTGATGTAGACCGCTCAGTGGTCGGGTCCTCTCTAATTCCAATACCCGGACTGCCAAAGAACGTTCTTGGGGCAGGGTCGCCAGCTGTATCCTCTCCACCTGTTCCGGTAGTGCTTGCGTGTACGGGTAAAACCACTGTTTTCATCACCGGCGCCGTCCAGTTTCCGGCGGTGACAGCACCGATGGCCAAACCGGACTGCAACGACTTTTTCAATATGTTGCGTTTGTCACTCGATAAATTTTTTATATTCTTGCTCTCGTTATCTGTTGGCATGGTTGTTCTCCGTTGTTATGAAGTTTGGGTATTGTTAATTCGCTAAAGACTAATACATATCCGCCTTTATTTCGAGATTGCCGCATCCGCTTCGCGGATTCGCAAAGACGTGTTGACCGAACCTGCATGCGTCGTCGCGAGCGCAGCGCGGCGATCTCAAAACGCAAAATGATGTCAGCACTCATTCTGTCTTACCGACTGATTTTAGCGTATCCGCCTATATTTCGAGATTGCCACATCCGCTTCGCGGATTCGCAATGACGGATTTGATCGACGAGGCAGAGAAAAACCATCTCGTCGTCGCGGGCGTAGCGCGGCGATCTAAAAAGTCAAAAAGGACTCGGTATCATAGTCAATAAGTATGGTGCCGAGCTTTTTTCTAAACTTTTGGTGGGACTTGATCTGGTCGTCTTTATTTCGAGATTGCCGTGTTCACTTCACGGATCCGCAATGACGGGTTTAGCGATACTCCACGCGTCGCGTGCAAAGGTAAGTTTGGGTCGCAGTTCAGCATAGACACATTTACGCAGGCTGCTATTCAATTGCGACGTTGGCTTTTAGCAAATGATGAGCAGCTTCGGTTGCGGTCTCGATGATCAGGCTCTGACCGATAGCGCAATTTGATTACCGCGAGAAAAACAGTGGACACGATCCGAGATGACTAACGAAAACTCAGGACAATCCCGCGCCGGAAATTTCATTGCGGGGATCACCCTCATTGTCGCGGCGGCGTTCACCATCTCAGTTCAGGATGTGGTGTTCAAGTTTTTCAGCAGCGAGCTGACTCTGTGGCAGATTTTTACCCTGCGCGGCATGCTCGCAGTGCCGATGCTGTTGGGACTGCTTTGGATAAGAGGGCAGCATAAAGGTGTTGTTCGAACAGCTTTGAGCAAATGGCCACTTCTTCGTGCACTGTTTATCACCACCACTTTTCTGGCATTTTACTCCGCGATACCCTTTCTAAGTCTGGCCACGGTCGGCGCTGCAAATTACATGGCACCGATTTTCGTCGCTTTGCTCTCGGCGTACGCAATCCGAGAACCCGTCAGTCGCCTGGGCTGGCTGGGCGTCATCCTTGGCTTCTCCGGTGTTGTTGTTCTCTTGCAGCCCGGTACAGATGCGTTTTCGCTCTGGTCCATACTGCCAATCATCGGCGCCGGGTTCTATGCTCTGGCACACATCACAACTCGCGCCAAATGTCACGACACCCCTCTCTCGGCACTATCGCTTTCGCAGAATCTGATCATGATGAGCGCAGGCGCAATCGTCAGCCTGGCGCTATTCGCCTATATGCCGCAGGGTGAATTTTCCGATAAGTTTCCCTATCTTTTTGGTGTCTGGTCGGCCGCCGATCTGAAAGACTGGCTCGTGCTCGGCCTGCTCGCGGTGTTTTCAATTGTGATCAGTCTGTTGCTGGCGGGCGCCTACCAATCATCACCGCCGGCCACTATCTCTACGTTTGAATACAGCTATCTGGTCTTTGTTGCGATATGGGATACCGTGTTCTTCGGCATTGATCTGACCCTGACCTCTCTAACAGGCATGGTCATGATTGTGGTGGCGGGACTGATGGTATTGAAACGCTAAACCGTTTGGCATGACGTATTTTTTCTGACTCATTTCCACGGTCTAGCGCGCACTGCGCCTCTAAGGGAGCACATTCACTCAGCGCATCATTTGAGGCTGCCCAACTTCCAGTACATTTATCTAAAGACACAAACTCTTTTGACCTGTGAACTTTTCCATTTCGGAGATGGAGTGATCGATCTGTCCTTTTGTTCGACAGCCGAAAAGCAAAGTTAAAATTAGAAATTACTATGCGGATAGATCACAACCGCACAATCGTCCGCCACATTTGGCGACTGAATACGATGACGGCATCGGGCTCGAGTCCATCAGTAATCAGTGGGATATGTAACAAATAGTTTTGCGAACCCGCAGATTTTCACTCTGACACCTCTGTATAGACAATGTATAAAATGCAGCACTTATGAATATCGAAGATCAATTCCCGGACGTCAGGCTGACTGGAAAAGACGAAGTCGAGCGAGGACATCTCGTGATAGCACGTATGTACCGTATCTTTGTCTATCTCTGCGACAAGCACGATATTCAATGGTGGGCGCCGGAGGGTTGGGAATGGCGGCACTTCGAGGTGAAGAAATTCTGCCATGGAGTGGTGATCTCGACATCTGCATGACCAGTGAAGAAATGGAGCGGTTTATCGATAAAGGCGTTCCGGAACTGCCCACCAGCATGTTCTTCCAGAGCCGTGAAACAGACCCGTGGGTTACGGAACCCGGCCTGTACAAACTGAGAGATCGATACAGCAATTATTCAGAATACGCGGGCTGGTTTCCTGAGCAAAAACAACACAATGGCCTACAGCTCGATTTTTTTATTTGCAGCCAAAATAAATGCCATTGGGAGCCTCTGGGCGTGTGGAAAAGTGAAAGTACTTTTCCTTTGACTAAAACTCGATTTCTTCAGACAGACTATTATCTTTCCAGGGACATACACGAACAGTGCAGGATTTTGTACGGTGACGATTATATGACTACGACCCGAACCAACCATGTCGGAGCCTGGCATACCACAGAACCCTGCGCGCATCCGGCCAGTTTAGAGTGGCCAGCGTAATCAAGTTGTGTCTATAAAAATCAACCGATGACAGTTTCTGGTTCATCAAGGATGTTGTCGCTGGTTGCAGGGGCCGCAATGCTGGTGATCGGCTATGCGTGGCTGACGGTGTTTTCAGGTCAGAACCGACACTACGAATTCGATTTCCCCGACAGCCTTGACGAAATACCAGCGAACTGGAATGGGCCTGTATTCGAATTAAGCGATGATTTTCCGAAATCTCTCTATCTGAATGCTCAATATCCATGGACCAATATTAATTTTAAGACCAGGCCTGAACAGTACGCGAATACTGTTTTGGATTACATCATCGAAGGCCATATAGAGGCCGATTGGGTCACTCAGGAGAATAAAATACGGCAGTGGTATCACTCCCCGTGGATGCACTGGGGCGGAAGGGGGCGAGAGTTTATTCGCGGGATGACTCGAGAACGGTCTTCGCGCCCTTTTGAATTGGCATCTGAACAGCCTTCCTGGTTTCAGTCGTGGGGATTAGCCCTTTATAACCCGGCGGGAGGATACGCACTCGGGAAGATCTGGGCAGATCCAGCTCAACCCAATATCGATGCTGTACTTTTTCCCGTCGGCACCGTGATGACAAAAATTCTTTTTACAAACGCGACCCTTGATCAGGTGCCGTTTTTGAGAGACTCATTGGTCTGGGACGCTAATATTTTCAGGGAAGATGGCTCGAATCAGCGGTCGCCGCAGAGGGTTCGGCTGATACAAATTGATTTTGCCGTGCGTGATTCAAGAGCGGACAACACAACGGGGTGGGTTTTTGGCGCATTTGTATACGACGCAGATTTACCCGGCGACACGCCATTCGAGCGAATGGCTCCGGTTTGACTGATGTGGGGTAATGATCCAGGAGTTACGCCTGAGATGGTTCAGTCAGGGACGGAACTTAGTGAAAGCTGGATTAATGAAAATGTTGCAGTCATGCATCATGGATGGGGAGGTCGTATGAACGGTCCGGTCGATAATCCCAACTCGTCCTGTTTATCCTGCCATGCAACTGCGCAGGTTCCGATGATGTCTGATTTCGCATTTCGGGCGGATGACCCCATCGATGTAAAACTACGCTGGTTCCGAAACATCAAACCTGACGAATCTTTTGACCCTGACACCAGGCCGACTGACTACTCTCTGCAGATTCCAATCAGCATCAATTTTTTTGAAAACAGCAAGCGCGTCAGTTTAAGCAAGTAGTATCAACACAGGCGTTGTGGCAACTTTTATGGCTACAAACAAAGATTGCAGCTGCACTGATTTGTGGCATGACAATGCAACAATACAGTTTCCTGGCTGTCGATAACCTTTGAACCAATGCTGCTCTCATAATTCGATAGTTATCCGGGGTATCGCAGCGAATCTGAATGAGGATTAATACTTGAGCAATTGCAGTAGTTTAAAGGGTCCAGAGTCTAACGCTATATTTCTGTCACTTGCGCTTGCGGTTTCGCTGTTCTGCCCTTCTCTGGTGTCAGCGAATGACCAGCAGTCCACTTATGAGATCGAACTGGACATCCAGTGGACGCAAGATCGCATGCCGTATGAGTATCCCTTGCAGGCACATATGTCCGGCTTGATTGGTCTGACCCACAACACCCGGTTCAGTCTCTTTCAAGACGGCGACACAGCCTCTTCGGGCCTCGAGCTGGTCGCTGAAAACGGACGCTCCGGAATTCTTCGCGCTCAGTTCGAGGAACTCGAACGTCGTGACAGAATCGGCGCCATCATCGATGGCAAGGGATTAAAGAACGTGCCGGGCACGATTTCAGCGAGGTTTGAGACCACCCGCAGTCATCCACTATTGTCCGTGGTCACCATGCTCGCACCCAGTCCGGACTGGTTTACTGGTGTCTCCGCAGTCAATTTACTGAAAGACGATCAGTGGATAGATTCCATTCAGCAGACGCTGTGGGTATGGGACGCCGGAACAGACAGTGGCCCGACGTTTACCTCAAAGAATGCGGACACTCAGCCGCGTCAATCAGTGCGACTTCTGGCAACGCCGCATTTTTTTAACAATAACGGACTGATTGGTATAGGCACTATAAAGATCAAGCGCATTGATTCCTGAACTCGG
>JBCCGE010000067.1:0-16773 GCA_039029455.1 Pseudomonadota bacterium
CCGGCATGATAATCGCGAAGTGTGGCGCTTTAAAAGCAATAAAAACCAGATCAATTCCCAGTCTATCGCCCGGCACTTTTCAGCAAACACGGCCGAAATGCAGTTACAGGCCTGTCTTTCCGGGATTGGTATCGGATTGTTGCCAATATTTGCAGCTCACCCCTACCTTGAGTCCGGCGAACTGATCGAACTCTTCCCGGAATATTCAACCTATCCTCCACGGGGTATATACACATTGTTTCCACAAAACAGATACATGTCATCTCGCACCAGACTATTCATTGACTGGCTGCATGACTGCAGTCTGTCGTATCCGTGGAGAAACTAAAGCGGTAAAAATCCATACCTTCAACGAAAATTTCACCCAAATGGGTGATTCAATTTCCCCAAAAAACGCCAATAATTTGGCGCGTCGTCAATCTGCCTGCACGTGGTTTACGGCACGTGCTGAAATCGCATCAAATTTATCGGTATGGAACATGAAAAAAGACAACACGAGTACGGGTCGACGCAAACTGCTTAAGCTGGCTGGCATAACCGGAGCAGGAACGATCGCATCGACCCAGGTTCCCGATGTATGGCACTCGCCTGTCATCGACAGCGTAGTGCTGCCCTCTCACGCAGCGACCTCGCCCACACCACCCGCTCCATCTATTCCGCCCGCTTCGGGTCCCAGCCCGTTCGCCGGCACCTATGCTGTCACGCTGGATAATCCGGGAGTTTTTAACGGGAACTGCTCAGATTCTTCAACCGTGGTCCCTGGAACAGCGACGGTAGTGGTGAACTCTGATGCGACGTTTGAGTTGTTCGAGCGTACTTATGTCGGGGTTGTGCCGGAAAATGGATTATTCGACGTATCGGTTACGCTTTCCGTATTTACAAATGATGAAGGCGACTGCACCATCGTCGATCGGGTCAGTGGACAGATTTTCGAAGGTGTCGCCACCGCCACGCTGACGTCCACGCAGACCTGCACCAGCGGTTGTGAGATCGTAGTCACCTCGGGACTGACCGGCATCAGGATTGGAGACGCCTGAATTACTGCAAAGTACGGAATCCCGAAGAATCAAGCGAAGTGCTCATTGAGCACTTCGAATTCGTTCTTAGCCTCAGCTTCGATTCAGCATCCGGCTGATGTATTGAGTGAACTCATGATTTTCGCGCTCTAACCAGCTCAGGGGTCCCGGTTCGGACAGCGGAGCTACAGCGCCCTGCCAGATACCCTCGGTGACGAAGCGGTCCTCCTCGTTGACCCGATCGAGAAAGTCCTTTGTTTCCCGAATAAGAGCTTCCTTGTCTTTGGTAGCCTCCAGCACTTCGGGGGCGAAAGCGATGCCATAACGGATTCGAACCTGATCAATGCCTTTAGGGTGCAGGGACAGATACCATAGATGGTCGGGCGCCAGCGTCATCATATGAGACGGAAAAATCGTGGGCAGCACCGACGTATGTCGCGCGTCTCCCTTAAGGTGTTTGTTGTCAGGGTGTGCGGTCCCGACCGGCGCATCCTCGGTTTTCGAAAATGTCTGATAGGTGAAGGCCGGGTTTGGCTTTTTTTCAGAAAAACGCGTGTCCTCTACCGGAAAGAAGCCGCCTACTGTGGCCGCATGTGCAACTGGCAGGTGATATCCCTCCATAAAATTCTCGGTCAGCTGCTTCCAGTTGGTATTCCAGACGTGATCTTCCATCGCTACTTCTACATAGTTTTCCATCTGATACGGCGCCACCACTTCTGTCAGTTCAGCCAGTTGTCTTTTCAGAGACCTTGGTCTTTTGTTCAGAGTGACGTAGATCCATCCCAGCCACGTCTCACATTTGACTTCAAAGAGGTTAAATTTGCTTCTTTCAAAGCATTTGGTCTCCTGCATGTGCGGCGCCCCTATGAGGCGACCATCCATGTGATAAGTCCAGGCATGATAAGGACACATAATACGTCTGGCTCTTCCTCGCCCCTCCAGCAAACGCATCATTCGGTGGCGACAGACATTCGCGAACGCCTTAATGGAGCCGTCTTTTTGCCGAATAATCACAACCGGTTGATCGGCTATTTCGTAAGTCAGGTAATCGCCCTGGGTTGGGATCGACTCGGCCCGACCCGCGCACAGCCAACCCTTGCGAAAGATATTCTGATACTCGAGGTCAAGAATGCCCTCATCCGTGTACATGGCGGGTTCCATTGCGGTCGCGCGATCAAGCGGTTTTGCAGCAAGACGCTTGAGGTTTTCAAGGTTTTTTCGCGTATGCGCTGTAGGATTTTTGCGTGTATGTGCAGTGGTTGACGCCATCAGGTTGCTCCCGATTTTTTCATTTCATCAATACGGTTTTGATCGTACCCTAACCATTCATTCAGAATCCTTTCGGTATCGTTACCCAGTACCGGCGGAGCACTGCGATACTGAACCTCAGCGTCGGAGAAATTCAACGGGTTACCCACACCGGCTATCTCTCCGGCCATTGCATGCGGCAGGCTGATCTCCATTCCGCGGTGCTGTATTTGTTCCTGTGCAAAAGCCTCTGCAATGGTATTGATTGCAGAACACGGTACTCCGTTCACCGGCAGCACCTGAAGCCAATGGGATTTTGCCTCCTGCTCAATCAGAGGCGCAATATACTGCTCAAGCTCACTGCGATGTTTGACCCGGTCTGCATTGGTCACAAAACGGGCATCATCAATCAGACTATCGAGCCCGATCAACGCGCACAGTTTGCCAAACTGACTGTCATTCCCCACAGCGATGATGATACTACTGTCGCGGGTGCGAAAAGGTTGGTAAGGCGCGAGATTCGGATGGTAGCTGCCTGTGCGCTCAGGCACGTTTCCACTGACGAAGTAATTCATCGCCTGATTGGCGAGCCAGCCAACCTGGGTATCCAGAAGTGCAAGATCAATGTATTGCCCCTTGCCGGTGTCACGTCGCTGGTAGAGCGCAGACAGAATTCCTATGGTCGCATACATCCCCGTGGTCAGATCGGATACGGCAACTCCTACCCGTTGCGGTCCGGCACCGGGGTTTCCGTCTGCATTGCCGGTAATACTCATAATGCCACTCAGACCCTGAATCAGGTAGTCGTACCCCGGTTGTTCGGCCATCGGGCCAGTCTGACCGAAACCGGTTATAGACAGATAAACCAGACCCGGGTTGTCGGGTTGCAAAGACGCCCAGTCAAGCCCGTACTGCGCTAGCCCTCCGACTTTGAAATTCTCTACAAAAACATCGGCCTGAGCAACCAGCTCTTTCAATGCCGCCAGGCCATCGGAGGTCTTGATATCCAGAGTAACGGACGCTTTATTTCGATTTGCGGCCAAAAAGTAGGCCGCATCGCCGGTTTCACTTCCTTCTTTGGTTTTCAACCATGGCGGCCCCCATTTTCGGGTGTCGTCCCCCTTGCCCGGCTGCTCTATTTTGATGACTTCCGCCCCAAGATCACCCAGCAACTGAGTACACCACGGTCCCGCCAGAATTCGGGTCATATCGACAACACGTATGCCGGACAGTGGCGCGCTCACGTCTTCTCCTGTGCTCCGAGCGATTTACACGCGTTCGATCAGGGCCGCGATGCCCTGCCCACCACCGATACACATCGTGACTACGGCCAGTCCGCCCTCTGTGCGTTCCAGTTCGGAGATGGCTTTTTCCGTAATAATCGCACCCGTTGCGCCGACCGGATGACCGAGAGAAATACCGCTGCCGTTTGGATTCAATCGATCGCCCGGTATATCCAGATCGCGGGCCACAGCCAGCGCCTGCGCTGCAAACGCCTCATTTACCTCCCAAACATCAATGTCCTTTACGCTGTAATCGGTGCGCTCAAACAGATTTTTTACAGCAGGAACCGGCCCAATACCCATGTACTTGGGTTCGACCCCGGCAAACGCATATTTCAGCAATCGCGCTCGGGGCTTAACCGATTGCGCCTCGCAGGCATCGGCCGACATAAGCACAAGGGCCGCTGCGCCATCGTTGATGCCTGAGGCATTGCCTGCGGTCACTGTGCCGTCTTCCTGAAAGACCGGGCGGAGTTTCTGCATATCTTCATACGAAGCATCAAACCGTACGTGTTCGTCCTGTTCAAAAACAACCGTACTGCGTCTGGATTTCACTTCAATAGGTAAAATCTGCTGCTTGAAATATCCACTTTCAATTGCGTGCTGGGCGCGCTGATGTGATTGCAACGCCAGCTTGTCCTGGTCCTCACGGCTGACGCCCCATTTTTCAGCTACATTTTCCGCTGTCACGCCCATATGGTACTTTTCGATGGGACAATGCAGGGCCGCCAGCATCATATCAATCATCTTGGCATCACCCATGCGATTGCCAAATCGTGCCCCGGTCGCGATATAGCTTGAACGGCTCATGCTTTCTACGCCGCCTGCGACCGCAGTGTTGCAGACTCCCAACTGAATTTGCTGAGCTGCAGTGACGACAGCCTGCAGTCCACTGCCGCACAATCGATTTACAGTCACCGCGGGCGTATGGTGGTGCAAACCACCTCCAAGCGCACAGACGCGGGACATGTACATATCCTGAGCTTCTGTGTGAATGACGTTTCCTATCGCACAATGCCCTACAGTTTCCGGCTCGATTCCAGCCCGCTTAACGGCCTCCCGAACAACTGCAGCCCCCAGCTCTCCGGGAGCAACGTCCTTCAAGCCACCGCCAAAATCACCAACGGCTGTGCGTACACCGCTCACCAGCATTACATCGTTTGTCTGCATGTTCTTGGTCCTGATCAATTCATCTAATTTTCCGCAAGCTCGGTCAGATTTCTGAAATGCTCCAGAGATTCAGGGTTTGCCAAAGCTTCGGTGTTTTTTACAGCGGCACCGTGCACGATATCGCGCACAGCGAGTTCAACAATTTTCCCACTTAAAGTTCGGGGAATATCTGCAACGGAAATAATTTTTTTGGGAACGTGTCTGCGCGTCGTGTTGGTCTGAATGACCTGTCGAATCTTGCGCTTCAAATCACTGTCCAGAACAGCGCCTTCCACCAGAACGACAAACAGCACAATCCGTACGTCATGATCCCAAATCTGACCGATACACAAACTCTCTGTGATCTCATCGACTTTTTCAACCTGGCGGTATATTTCGGCGGTTCCGATTCTAACCCCACCGGGGTTTAACACCGCATCCGAGCGCCCATAGATCACAATTCCGTCTCTCGGAGTCAGCTCCGCGAAATCGCCCTGCGCCCAGACCCCTTTAAATCTGGAAAAATAGGCCTGATGAAACTTCTCATCATCGGGTTGGTTCCAGAAACCGAGTGGCATCGATGGGAACGGTCGGGTACATACCAACTCACCGCGCTGTCCGACAACACTGCTTCCGTCTTCATCGTAGACATCAACAGCCATGCCGAGACCGCGGCACTGTATTTCACCTTTGTAGACCGGGCGCATCGGATTACCCAGTACAAAGCAGGAGACAATATCGGTTCCTCCGGATATGGAACTCAGCATGAGATCCGACTTGACGTTGCTGTAAACGTATTCAAAATGATCGGGGGCGAGCGGTGAACCGGTCGACAGAACGGCGCGCAACGACGACAAATCGTAGTCTTCCATCGGCTTGATTCTCGCCTTTGCAAGTGCCGCCAGATATCGTGCACTGGTGCCAAATACGCTGATACGGTGTTCTTCGGCGACCTGCCATAAACTCCGCCGTCTGGGGAAAAAAGGTGATCCGTCGTACAGCAGCAAGGTGCACCCGCTGGCGAGACCACTCAGCAACCAGTTCCACATCATCCATCCGCATGTGGTGAAGTAGAACAACACGTCTTCTCTTTTTATGTCGCAGTGCAGCCTGTGTTCTTTCAGGTGCTGTAAGAGCGTTCCGCCAGCACCGTGGACGATGCATTTTGGTGCGCCCGTGGTGCCCGATGAGTACAGAATGTACAGTGGATGATCAAAATCCAGCTGGACGAATTCGAGTGGATCATCCGTCGACTCTATCTGCTTCCACCACACAAAATCGCCAATCCCGGAGACTTCCATTGCTGACGGTTCGTCAATAAACGGAACCATAACAACAGATCGAATCGAAGGAATACTCTTGACCACATCCCGAATCGTATCGACAACCGGAATGTCTTTACCGCCAAACTGATAACCGTTGATTGCAAACAGAATGCAGGGTTCTATTTGGGAGAAACGTTCCTTGACACCCTTGACGCCAAAATCCGGCGAGCAGGACGACCAGATAGCTCCCAGACTCGCAGTCGCCAGCATCGCCACAATCGTTTCAATTGTATTCGACATGTAGCCGGCAACTCTGTCCCCGACGCTGACGCCCTCAGACTTAAGGTAGTTTGCAATGCGACGGACCTCCTCGAACAATTCGGCATAGGTCAACCGACGCACCTGCCCGCTTTCGCTGCGAAATATTAACGCGGTTTTGTCATCCCGAAACCGAAGCATGTTTTCCGCGTAGTTCAGTTGTGAACCCGGAAACCACTCCGCACCCGGCATTGCATCAGGCTGGATCAGGATCTTGTCAGCAGATCGGCTGCTGATGACATCGCTCCACTGCCAGACCCTATCCCAGAACAAATCAGAATGATCCACACTCCATTGATAGAACGTGTCGTAATCGTTTACCGAATCGCATTCAGCCGACACACGGGTAATGAACTCCGCCAGCTGCGTTTTTGCAGTTTTGTCTGAGTCCGGCTGCCACAGCAGTTTTCCAGTTGAGTCAGTCATCGCAGATTTCGTTATAAATGGTGCAAATTTATTGAGATCGATGCGACCTTTTCCAAATCTCTAGTTGTCGTCCACTCGGGTCAGCACTCGAATTCCACGAACATTTTCAGAATTCCCCGATCCATCAGTACTGACTCTCCGGAACGTTGACAGTCAGACCATCAAGATCATCAGTGACTGAAATCTGGCAACTGAGCCGGCTTGTGTGGTCGACACCTTCAGCAAATTCAAGCATGTCTTCCTGCAATTCGTCCATTTCCGGCAGCTTGTCCAGCCAGGACTCCTCCACATGAACGTGACAGGTCGCACAGCTGCAGGCACCGCCGCACTCGGCAAGTATGACGTCAATATTATGACGTTTAGCCACCCGCATCACCGACTCGCCACTTTCCGCATCAGCGTTGATTACGCTGCCGTCAGCGAGATTGAAATTTACCACAGGCATATGGACCTACCACTAGCGTTTTGTTTCATCTCCTGGCGGAGTGAACTGGCGGAGAGAGGGGGATTCGAACCCCCGAAACGCTATTAACGTTTACACACTTTCCAGGCGTGCGCATTCGACCGGACTCTGCCATCTCTCCGAATTTTACAGTGACCTACCCATATTGAGCTCTAACGGCACTCCATTCGTCGATCAGTGAGACCGGAATTCAGGGCGGCATGATTGAATCCTTTCAATCCGGCGGAGTCTATCAATTTGGCGTTACAAGAACAATTTCCATGACATACTTTTCCAACCACGAAATCGTGAGACCGCGGGTCGGAATTCTGCTGAAGTAAGCAGACGGTAAGAAAGACTCGAAACGCATTGTGTTATGTTCCGACGTGATGACCAACAGTCGATGTAAAGCGCTGTCCTGACACCCGATTTGACCATCAAATGACCGCCACTCAAAACCAGCCAACATTCAGCGCCCAGGTGCTTGGGCATCCACTGTCGTGGCTGGTCATCACTCTGATTGGTCTGGCACTTGCTTATGCCTGGATATCCCAGTTGAATAAGGTTCCGGAGGTTGCTGCCGCACGTAAGCTGGTGCCGGAAGCAGTGACAACCAGCTCAAACGACCTGATTGTGGTCGAGAAGCAGGAGGCTATGGCAATCACGCAGCCGGACGATAGTCAGCGTGCGGCGGAGTATCTGGAATTCGAACGAATTCAGTCGGAGATTGCTCCCCTGCTTCAGGCCGCTGAAGAAAAAATCATTGGTGAGCGGTATGTACTGCCAGACGGCGACAATGCCTGGTACTACTACCAGCGCGCTCTGGAAATCGATCCCCGGAACAATGATGCCAGATCCGGTCAGACAGCAATCATCAATCGGTTGATCGATAATGCCGAGACTTCGATTGAGGCCGGCGAGTTCGCGGATGCCGAAAACTACCTTGTCCAGCTCGATCTAATCCAGCCCGATGACCCGTTACAAAATGAGTTGCGCGAGGATATAAAAACCCAGATCGCACTCGAGGCCAAGGCCCGACAGGCCCAGCAGCTGGCGGAAGACAAGAAAAATAAAATCGCCCAGGCGCTCCAGCAGGCCGATCAGGAAAAATCGAATAGTCCCATTAATTACAATAAGTTAAGAGATCTTTATAATCTTGTAATTGAACTTGATCCTGAAAATAATTCAGCAAGATCCGGACTCACGAATGTCGCGGATTTGCAACTCGATGAGATCGAGAAGCTGTTAACTGATGGTGAACTCGATGCCGCGTCGACACGTTTGGCGATAGTGAGTCGGCAATCGCCGGACAACAAGCGGATTGGGAGTCTGAAAATTGCACTGGATGCGAGCATAGAAAAACGTGAGGCTGCCGAAATTGCCCGCCAGAATCAGGCAGCGGCCGAGGCTGCCAGGCAGGCAGCTGAACTGCAGAATGCAGCGGAGTTGAGCGATGCACCGCCTGAAACCACGGAAGCGACAGTCACAAAAGAGGCAACCGAGAGCGCCGAAAGTCCTGCTGCGACAACCGTCGCGCAGAATAGCCCCGATTCCTCGGATACACCGTCCGACTCAGATACTGAAACCGTCACTGAAACACTGCAGGCTGTAAATCAGACTGAAAAGCTAAATCGCCTGCAGGACGGGATTCGAGCTTATTATGCTGGCGACTACAGCCGGTCTTTTGAGCTGTTGTACCCACTGGCGGAGGAAGGTGTCGCAAGAGCCCAGTTTCGGATCGGGATCATGTACCGCTACGGCCGTAGCGTGACCCAAAATAATTCCCTAAGTGAAAAATGGTTCACCAGCGCTCTCCCCGTAGTCCTTCGCGCCGCGCAACAGGGCGACGCCTGGGCACAGACAGATCTGGGAACGGCTTATGAAATGGGTATTTCACTGCAACAAAATTATGAACGTGCTGCCATGTGGTATCTGCGTGCTGCCCGTCAGGGTTATCCCGGCGCACAGACTAATCTCGGCGTCCTCTACGCGACCGGAGAAGGTGTCAGTTATGACCGTGCCAAAGCTGTGGAGTGGCTGAAGAAAGCCGCTTCACAGGGGGACATTGTCGCCGCGGAGAATCTGCGGATTATGGGTGCAGACAACTGATATCCGGAGTTTCTTCAGGGAGAGAGACGTTGTTTGATCCACTGTCCGCGGTCATGGAGATAAACGATTCTGTCGTGCAGGCGACTGTTTCTGCCTTGCCAGAATTCAAATCTGGACGGTTTGATGCGATACCCGCCCCAAAAGTCCGGCACAGGCACGTCGTTTTCAGAGAATTGCTCAGACAACGCCGTCCAGCGCTGTTCCAGCTCCTCTCGGGTACTCAGTATCTGACTCTGATAAGACGCCCAGGCACCGATCTGACTCGATCTGGGTCGGGTCAGGAAATACGCTTCTGTATCCACTCGGGCAATCTTTTCAACCGTGCCGTGCACGATCACCTGCCGGTGCAGTGCCAACCATGGATACAGCACGGACACAGCGGATTGCTCCCCCATCTGCTGCGCTTTAGTGCTGGTGTAATTGGTATAAAACACAATTCCGTTGGCATCGAGACCTTTCATCAGCACGGTTCGCTGCCACGGGTGATAGCTCGAATCAACGGTCGACAGACACATTGCATTGGGTTCCGGCATTCCCGAGTCGACGGCCTGTTGAAACCAGCTAATAAGCTGTTCAATCGGATCATCGAGCATATCCTCCCGGCCAATCCCGACTTCCGAAAAATCGTCACGCAATGATTGAATATCTTTCTGATCCACAGTTACGACCTGCTTTTTACTCCGCTTTACTGCAGCCGATGGTAATGCTGGCTTCCGATTGCATCAACCCGTAGCACGTATCTCAGGTCTTAGAATGTATTTACTTCATGGATAGCGTCAGCCAGGCCGCACTTGGCGCCTCTGTGGCCGTTGTGGTGACACAGGGTCAACACCCTGTGAGGGCAATTCTCTACGGTGCTGCGCTTGGAACCCTGCCCGATCTGGATGTCATCGCGGGCTATGAAACAGATTTGCTGAGTACAGTGAAGCATCGCACATGGTCACACTCCTGGCTGGTGCAGACCGCGATTGCGCCGATTCTGGCAATTGTCGCCTCCCGATTCGATCGGCTATTCAGCCTCACTCAGTGGTTCTTGATGGTGCTGCTCTGCTTCCTCACCCACAGTGGACTGGACGCTATCACGATCTATGGCACTGACTTATTCTGGCCGCTTTCGGATCGGACAGTTATGGGTGGCAGCACCTTTATTATCGACCCACTTCTGACGCTTCCCATGGCAGTTGCTCTGATCTGGGTATGGCGTCATCAATCCAGCCGGCGCTGCATGTCGGTCGCCGCTCTGGGTCTGACTCTATCAATGATGTATCTGGTCTGGGGAGGCTGGCAAAAAGCTCGCCTCGAATCTATTGCTGAGCAGCAGTTGCGCCAGCATTCAGAGCCCTATCAGCGTCTTGTGGCGACGCCGACTCCGTTTAACTCAATTCTATGGCGCATACTGGTGATCGCAGACGACGCCTATTACGAGGGTTTCTACAGTCTGTTCGACCGAACGCAGGCAATTCGCTTCCGCCGATTTTCCAGAAACATCCATCTTGTTGATGAACTACCTGAAACTGAACAATGGCAGATGGCCAACGTTTTTCAGCACGGTTTTAACGGGCTTGAGATTTATCAGGAACAGATCATTGTCAACGATCTTCGAATGGGGATTGAACCGTTTTATTTTTTCCGTTTCAGGCTGGCAGAAAATACCGACAACGAATTTCATTCGGTGCCCGCGGATCTGGTGCAGAAGCGGTTTCCGGATGTGACCTTCTTTTTGTGGTTGGCACGTCGTATTGTGAACGAAGAGATAAAACCTATTAATTAATTGATTCAATAGTTTATATTATATATATAAAGTCAATTATTGAGTCTTAATCAATATTCGATTTGCTATAATTCCGATTCGTTCAGGTTATTTTTAAACCTTAGCCTGTACGATAGCAAGTTAATACTGTCCGGCATAACTGCAACGTGTCATGAACAATAAATCATCGCCAAGCCGTTCTGAACCACAGGCACTTTTGTCGAGGTCCTGGAAACGTTTTATCGGTGTTGCCATGCTGATACTGACTATCGGTCTTTCCAGTTGTCAGGCTGCGCTCACAGGGATGGGGTGGTAGATGCCTGTTCCGTATCGTCAGCAACAGGCTTCAAATCCACCCGTGCTGGGGCCGATCCTGCTCTACCTGTTGCCTGTACCATTGCTCCTGGTGATCGTAATGGCATTTGCTCAGGGACACTTTTTTCGGGCACTGTTTGGGCTTTTGGCTCTGGGATTGTTTTGGCTTGCCGCGTGGTTTGTGAAACGGGCTGCTTTTTACGAATGGAAGTCGCGTCAGCGAAAATGGCAGCGCGCAACCCGGATTCCCTGGAGGTTTTCGGCGGCTGTTTTTACCGCCGGGGGGGCTTTTGTCGTGACCACGCTGCTGGTCCACCATAATATTTTTATTGGCGCGCTGGCAGCCGTAATTGGATTTTGCGGAATACTATTGACGTATGGCGTGGATCCGCAACACGACAAGACTCTCGACACGTCTCGCTTTGGCGTGACTACCGAGGAAATATCAGATTTACTCGACGAAGCTGAGGCCAATCTGGATGACATCTCAAACGCAGCGGCCCAGCTCGACAACACCGAGTTAAAAGTTAGATTGAACCGAATCGCCGATAAGACTCGCGGCATTTTGAAGCTGATAGAGGAAGATCCGAAAGATCTGCGGCGGGCAAGGAAATTTCTCAAAGTCTATCTTCAGGGTGCCCGACAGGTCGCAAGTCAGTACGTCAAAACCAGCCATACCCAGCAACACGACGAGCTTGAGCAGAATTTTCGTAATGTACTCGGCACAATCGAAGATGTCATTGAGGAGCAACGTACGAAACTTCTTGAAAACGACGTGCTGGATCTGGACGTCAAAATCGAGGTTCTTGAGGCGCAGTTAAAGCACGAGGGCGTCATATAAACTTACTATTCAGCAATGAGTCATTAACCTCTGACTACACTCGATACTAAACTCACTGTTTGTGCACATTTGAAAAAAATTAAACGGGATAATTCAAATGTCTTAAAACAACTACGAATCAGGCAACGTCGCGCCAACCGGCAATGAAGACGAAGTCATCAAAGTGACGGAGAAACTTCTTCCCGTCGTGGCCGAAGACATTAAACAGGCCAACATGCTAACTGATGATGATCAGGCAAAAATCGGTCAACTGGTCACAGAAATTGACATGGGAGACAGCAATTCAATCATATTTTTTGGAACCAAAGCGCAACAGCAGTTGACGACTATCTCAGATAATATGCTTGAAGGCGTCCGCAACAAAGACGTCGGACCCGCTGCGGATTCATTGAACGATATGGTCGCGACCCTGCGGGGTTTCGGCGCAGATAATCTGGCGGTCAATCCAGGCTTCTTCGCCCGTTTGTTCGGTCGAGCAAAACCTGTCGTCAAGTTTTTGCAGGAATATGAAGAGATCAGAGGTCAGATAGACACCGTCACGGATCGACTCGAAAACCACAAAACCGAATTGTTAACGGACATAGCGTCGCTGGATCGACTCTACGATGCCAGTCTCGAATATTTTGACGATCTGGAAAATTATATCCACGCCGGCGAACAGAAACTGAACGAGCTGGACGAGACTGTCATTCCTCAGATGCAGTCTGTCGCTGAAGAGTCAGAAGACGTGCTGAAAGCACAGGAACTGCGCGATATGCGAACCGCACGCGATGATCTGGAACGACGCGTCCACGACCTGCGATTGACGAGAACGGTGACCATGCAGGCCCTGCCGAGCATTCGACTGGTGCAGGAGAATGACAAGGGTCTGATTCGAAAAATTCAGTCTACCGTCGCGAATACTGTTCCACTATGGCGTCAACAGCTGGCACAGGCGGTGACCATCTACCGATCACAACAGGCGGCAGGAACCGTTAAAGCGGCAACTGATCTGACCAACGAGCTGCTCGAGAAAAATGCGGAAAATCTTCAGCAGGCGAATCGTGAAGTCCGAGAGCAGATTGAGAGAGGTGTATTCGACCTTGAGGTTGTAAAGACCGCGAATGTGAAGTTGATCGACACCATTGAAGAAAGTCTGCGAATCGCGGATGAAGGAAAACGAGCGCGAGCTGACGCTGTTATTCAACTCGAGGAATGCGAGCGAGAGCTTCGCGCCGCGCTGACGGCGGCCCATGCTCGGGTCGAACAGCCGGCCGAATCAGCGGCATAGTCAGGGGAGAATTTTCATGGGACTTTGGGACATTATTCTCGGCCAGTTTATCGATGTAATCGAATGGACGGGCGGCGAAGAGGACGTCATGGTGAAGCGTTTTGATCGTCAGGGCAACGAGATCAAGTACGGCGCAATGCTGACAGTACGAGAATCACAGACTGCAGTCTTCGTTAACGAAGGCCAGATTGCCGATGTGTTTCCTCCCGGTTTGTACAAGCTTGAGACCGCAAACCTGCCGATCCTGACGACTCTGCAATCATGGCCCCATGGATTCGAGAGCCCGTTCAAGGCTGAAGTGTATTTTCTCTCGTCGCGCCAGTTCATCGATCTGAAATGGGGTACTAAGAACCCGATCATGATGCGTGATAAAGAGTTCGGTGCAGTCCGGCTGCGCGGGTTCGGTACGTACACTATCCGAATCACCGATTCTGCGAAATTTCTTCGCGAGGTCGCTGGAACCGATCACTATTTCACAACGGACGAGATTACAGACCAGCTGCGAAATCTGATCGTTTCAAGATTCGCAGAAATCGTCGCTGAGTCCGGTATTCCGATTCTCGATCTGGCGGCCAATTACGATGATCTGGGTGATTTCCTGACAACGCGAATCAATCCGGAGTTCAACGGTTACGGCCTGGAACTGACCAAACTTCTGGTGGAAAACATTTCCCTTCCTGACGAAGTTGAGAAGGCACTGGACAAACGCACTTCCATGGGAATGATCGGCAACCTAAACGACTACACCTCGTTCCAGACTGCGGAGGCACTGACTCAGGCGGCCAGCAACCCCGGTGGCGATTCTGCCGGTGCTATCGCTATGGGAATGGGTTTTGCGATGGCAAACAAACTTGGACAGGCGCTGGATAATCCGCCGCCGTCGCCGCAGCACGGCCCACCTCCAGTGCCTGAAAGGCCCGACTACTTTATTGTCGTTGATGGCAAACGTGCGGGACCGTATGAAATCAGCGAGCTGGTGCAACAGGCGGAAAACGGGTCTTTGACTCGCTCGACTCTGGTCTGGCGCGGGGGCATGCGCAAATGGCGACCCGCGAGCGAACTCGATGAAATAGACTCAGTACTTGCGCATATTCCACCTGCGGTTCCGCCGGAAGCCAAAAATCGCTGATCAAACGTATCGCGGCTACGCAGCGCCTTCTGCCGAATTCCAAGCAGTTTTGATGTAATGGATGAATCAGTTTCAGACTCGGCGCGCGACACACAGCACGTTTTCCCTTGTCAGCAGTGTGGCGCGCAGCTCCTTTTTCAGCCTGGCACGTCCGCAATGCAGTGCGAACACTGTGGTCATCAACACGCTATTTCGTTGTCCAGGGAGCCCATCCACGAGTACGATTTTCATTCAACCCTGAGCCATCTTCCTGATGGTGCTCCAAACCACGTTCAGGTAACGGTCGATTGCAAGGCGTGCTCGGCCGAATTCGAGTTTGACCCGAACATTCATGCCGATGAATGCCCGTTTTGCGGCACTCGCATAGTCGTCGAAAGCCAGCCCCACAGGGTCATCCAGCCTCGCGCTCTGTTGCCTTTCAGGATCAGTGATCGAGAGGCTTCCGAGGCTTATCGGAAGTGGCTCAAAAGTCTTTGGTTTGCTCCCGGGAAGCTGAAAAAGTATGCGCGCAAGGACAGAAAGCTGAATGGAATATATGTCCCGTACTGGACTTATGACAGCGCGACATATACGCGTTATCAGGGTCAGCGCGGAACTATCTATCAGGTTCCCAAGAAAGTCCGGGTTGTTATCAACGGGCGAGCGCAAATCAGAACCCGAATGGTTAACAAAATACGGTGGACACCTGTTTCAGGAACGGTTTCCCGGCAGTTTGATGACGTGCTGATTTATGCGACAGACTCCCTTCCCCGAGAGATTGCGCGCGAACTTGCGCCCTGGGATCTGCACGCGCTGAAACCTTATCAGGACGAGTTCCTAAGCGGTTTTCGCAGCGAGATTTACAAACTAGAGCTTGATCAGGGTTTTAACGCGGCGAAACAACGCATGCACCCGGTTATCCGGCAGGACATTCGTCGTCATATTGGTGGCGATCAGCAACGCATCAGTCGAGCCGACACACAGTACAGTGACATCAGTTTCAAGCACATACTGCTGCCTTTCTGGGTTGCTGGATTTCGATTCCGTGATAAAACCTACCAGTTTCTTGTTAATGGACGAACAGGAGAGGTACAGGGTGATCGACCTTACAGCCGCCTGAAAATCGCGCTGGCCGTCATTGTGCTGGCTGTCCTGGCTGCAGTGTTTGTCGGCATAGCTTCCGAAGGCGAATTTCTTTTGCAGTCACCATCGCGCGGTGGGTTTTTCTACTTCGACTAATCGTTTCCGCGCTTGTGTTCATGCAGGGAGCGTGTCGCTTCAACGCGCATAACCAAAGCAGTCTTCGTTCAAAACGGTGGAAGTTTCACGACAGCCGATTTACCGGAATAATGTTTCCATGATCTGGATCCCGATAAACGCTCCAGGGCCGCCACTGAATGACGAAATCACGCATAGCAAACCCACATAGCAACGTCATTCCAATCACAACGGACCATCGGAATGAGGTCATCTGCCAGGTTCCTCCGGTGTTCGTCAGAAAAAGACCCAACCCAACAATCAGCAGCAAAAAAGCGACAGAAGACTCCAGGCAAAAGCAGGTCGCCCTCCTCTCGGCAACCTGCAAGCTGCGATTCCTCCGAGCCCGATACAGCAGCCAGAAATCCCTCAACAACGTCTGCGCGAACAGTACCAGCGTGCATAGCAGAACCAGTCGCCCGAATTCAATGTCGGAATACCAATCGTCCGCGAACAGGACTACAAGTATCACTATTAGGGCGATACCAAGGAGCTCAAATCGAGCTGCCCATGTCGGAGTCTCACCCAAAACCGGATACGCCGTCTAACTGTCGAGGATTGCGCGCCTAAAAAGGGATGTCGTCGTCAAAATCGTCAAAAGCACCTGGCGCAGGCTGGGCCGCGGGCTTGTTGGCTGGTGCAGGAGATCGCGGCGCCGGTGCGGGTGCCGACTGATCAAAACCATCGTCCATCCCGGCGCCCATACCACCACTGTTGCGGCTGCCCAGCATCTGCATCTCACTGGCGACAACTTCCGTGGTGTAACGGTCCTGGCCACTCTGATCCTGCCACTTGCGAGTCTGCAAACGACCCTCTACATAAATTTGTGATCCCTTTTTCAGGTATTCGCCAACGATTTCAGCCAGACGATTGAAAAAAACAATTCGATGCCATTCGGTGCGCTCCTGCATCTCACCGGTTTGTTTATCCTTCCAGGAATCGCTGGTTGCGACGGTTACATTGGCAATTGCCGACC
>JBCCGE010000068.1:0-16769 GCA_039029455.1 Pseudomonadota bacterium
GATCGGCATGCGACTTCAGACTGGATGGAGCTGGAGAAACAGCGGGGAATATCCGTGACCTCATCCGTCATGCAATTCCCGTATCAGGGCAGAATCGTTAATCTGCTGGATACGCCGGGTCACGCCGATTTTTCTGAAGACACCTATCGAACGCTGACAGCGGTTGATTCCGCACTTATGGTTATCGATATCGCTAAAGGCGTTGAAGAGAGAACTGTAAAGCTTATGGATGTGTGCCGGCTCAGGACGACGCCGATAATGACTTTCGTCAACAAGATGGATCGCGAGGGCAGGGACCCGATCGAGGTAATGGACGAAGTTGAAGAGGTTCTGAAAATCCGATGTGCGCCGATGAGTTGGCCAATTGGAATAGGCAAGTCATTTGCAGGTGTATATCGACTATACGACGATACCGTTCATCTCTTTGCGGGGCGCGCGGGACTTGAAGAGGACGTCTATATTAAAGGTCTGGACAGTCCGGAACTCAATCAGCATATTGGCAATCTTGCGGCGGAGTTTCGCGAGGAAATGGAGCTGGTTCAGGGTGCCAGCCACGCCTTCGACGAAGACGCATATCTGCAGGGCGAGCTAACACCGGTGTTTTTTGGCTCAGCTTTGAATCGCCTGGGGACCGACGAGCTGATGGATAATTTTGTTCAATATGCTCCACCACCGCAGCCTCGCGATACGGATAAGCGATCGGTAGTGGCAACGGAGCCCGGATTTTCAGGGTTTGTGTTCAAGATTCAGGCCAACATGGACCCGGCACATCATGATCGCGTGGCATTTTTGCGAATAACCTCGGGGCAGTTTGAGAAGGGCATGAAAGTGCGCCATGTGCGCGCCGAAAAAACCATGGCTGTCCACAATGCGCACACTTTTCTGGCGGCACGTCGTGATCAGGCAGAAATCGCTTATGCCGGCGACATCCTCGGTTTGCACAATCATGGGACTATTCAGATCGGTGACACGTTTACCGAAGGTGAGGTTTTAAAATTTGCCGGAATACCCAACTTCGCACCGGAATTGTTTCGAAGAGTCAGATTGCGCGACCCCCTGCGTGCAAAGGCGCTGCAGAAAGGCCTGATACAGCTGAGCGAAGAAGGAGCGACTCAGGTCTTTCGCCCGCTGCTGGGAAATGAGATGGTTCTCGGTGCTGTCGGGGTACTGCAGTTCGATGTTGTCGCTCACCGTCTACAGACCGAATACAACGTGGAGTGTTCATTTGAGGCGGTGCCGGTGACGACGGCACGATGGATCAACTTCAAAAATCCGTCTGACGAGTCCGAATTTCGACGCAAAAACGAGTCGAATCTCTCACTGGATGGCGCAGATGCACTGGCCTATATCGCCCCAAACCGCGCGAATCTCCAGCTGGCGATGGAACGATGGCCGGATGTCGAGTTTCGAACCACCCGCGAGTTCTGATTTACTGCAGCATAGGCTTAAATTTATGTAACCGCTGCGCAAATTGATTGCGTTGCCAAAAGGAGACAGGTAAAATTATGCAAATATTATGGTGAAAGAAATAGTTTTCACCATAATTTCGCAAGTAAATACCCAACTTATTGTTTTTAAAGGAAAATGACTGCATTATCGTTGGTTGTCTGGCGTGCTGTGGGGCGCGAATTTTCGCGTTTCTCAATTCAAAAAAGCGTTCTGATACCGGCCGTTATTGCGGTTTTTGGTCTCGGACTTAATACACCATCCGCGTGGTCTGATGAGACCAGTATCGAGCCGGTGTTCAAATTCGACCGGGCAAAATACGGGCACCAACTGGGATGCCTTGCAATGAACATCTATCACGAAGGACGCGGGGAGTCGGCGGAAGGCCGTGCGGCAATTGCCTCCGTGACCATGAACCGTGTTCGAAGCAAACATTTTCCGAATTCGGTGTGCGAGGTGGTCTGGCAGCGAAAACAATTCAGCTGGACGGAAGTTGCGCCGCGCCACCATGTTGTGAAAGATCAGAAAGCCTGGCGTCAGGCTTTGGTTATGGCAAAGCTGTTCATCGATGGCGCGAGAGAATCTGCAGTTGGAAGCGCCACTCACTACCACGCGCTTCACGTCGCCCCCAATTGGCTGGATACGTCGAAACTGGTGGCCTTTGTCGGCGGTCACGCTTTTTACACACTCTGACAGCCGAGCGCGGGTCCACAGCAAGGTGTTCCGTGCTGAGCTTGCAATTCCAGCACGAGGTGCGATTAAGTGCCTGTTTCGCGCATCGACAAATCCTCGATCGCGGATTTCGAAGATGCGAGTAAAGAGATAAAATAGCGGAAACAATCCTGTTCCGCACTCTTGGCACACACTCAAATACGAAGCCGATTCCCTTTCAAGGAAGGCGACTGGGCGTCAAAACGCAAAGACGACGAGGTTTTCCTGCGTTCCAAACTAACCCGCCAGTATCGGGCGGTGAATGAAATCTCCGCTTTGATATTTGATCTTTGTGACGGCAAAAAAAGTGTAAAGCTGATCGAAAATCATCTGGTTCAGCTCTTTCCCGATGCAGCTGAGTCAGTTCTCGCGGATGTTGTTCCCGCAATTGAATCACTGGTGCATGAGGGGGTGATCAATTTGCGCGATACTCGCATTGACAGTGATGTGCCTGCCTCAACCCCGCCGGGAAAACACAAAAAACTGTGCGTTGGCATGGCAACGTACGATGACTATGACGGCGTCTATTTTTCCCTGCAGGCGGTTCGCCTCTATCATCCTGAGGTTCTCGACGATGTTCAGTTTCTGGTCATCGACAACAATCCCCAGGGAGTCTGCGCAGCACCTCTGAAGCAACTCGAGTCGTCCATTACCGAATACCGATATGTGCCGAATAGCGATATTCAGGGTACCGCGGTAAGAGATCTTGTTTTCCGCGAAGCGAATTCGGACTATGTGCTCTGTATGGACTCACATGTGTTTTTTGTGCCGGGTTCAATTCGAAAATTGATTGATTATCTGGACGATCACCCGGACTGCCCGGACATACTTCAGGGTCCGCTGCTCAATGACAATCTGGCCGCATTATCGACGCACTTTCACCCGCGATGGAGTCACGGCATGTATGGCACCTGGGCAACTGATGATCGCGTCGAGTCTGAAGAATCAGAACCTTTTGACATTCCAATGCAGGGACTGGGCAGTTTTGCCTGCCGTCGGGATCAGTGGCCCGGGTTCAATCCACGCTTCTCCGGATTTGGTGGGGAAGAAGGCTACATCCATGAAAAGTTCAGACAGGCCGGTGGGCGCAGCCTGTGTCTGCCGTTTTTCCAATGGATGCATCGATTTAACCGACCGATGGGAACCCGGTACACGGTAAATTGGCAGGACCGTATTCGAAACTACGTCATTGGTCATCTTGAGCTGGGATGGCCACTGGACGAGTTGACCGAGCATTTTTCCGAACTGCTGGGAGAAGAAAATGTCAGCAACGGTATCGGCAAAGTCAAAGAAGAGATGGAATCGGGTTTTTTCTTTTTTGACGGAATTTACTTCCTGCATAACGAGATTAGAACCGTTGAGGCCGAAGAAATGTGGGCCCAGTTCGATGTGCTGGGCATTCGACATCGAATCCGTCCCATTGAGTGTCGATTACAATATATTTCTGCTCAGGTCGAGGCTTTGCACCAATTGCGCCGTGCGGTTGAAAATGCGAGCAGGCAGGCACTGAATAAAATTCTGGTGGTGCCGGACAAGCTCGCGTTTGCAGAGAATGCCGATCGACACCTGACAGACTTCACTCAACTTTTGCAGCATGCCGATCATTCCTCTGAATGGCGTGTTGTGAGGCTGGACGAGCCGTTCGATTCTGACGAGGACTGGCCTGATGAAGCCACTCTCCTGCACTCTGCGAGTGAGTTGACTTCCGGCTGCTACGCAATTCACAGTCGATATTTCGATCACCTGCTGGAAGCGATACCGGGACAGATTGATGAGCTGCAGCGAAGAATCGATCGAGAGCCCCCTGAGCCGATCACTGTTGCGGTAATGAACACCCTGCGACCGGCGATCGGATTCAGCTGATTTCCCGCAAGGACGTGTCGCAGATGCCGAAAGTCGCGGTAGCGCAAATGAACTCGTCAGACGATGTTGGCGGGAATCTGGAGACTATCGAGGCACTGTGCCGAAGCGCGGTCGAACAAGGCTGCGCGCTACTGGCTCTGCCTGAGTGCTGCGCGTTCATGCAAAGGAATCGGGCACAGCTATTCGTTAAATCGCAGCCCGAGTCGACCGGGATGATTTGTGCTGAACTGTCCCGAATGGCCAAAGCAAACAAATTGTGGTTAATGGCCGGGAGTGTGTCGTTTATCAATGCGGATGGCAGCAGAGTTCTGAATCGTACTCTGGTCTTCGGATCAGACGGCCAACTCGCAGCAGAGTACGACAAAATCCATTTGTTTGATGTCGAATTGTCAACTGATGAATCATATTTCGAATCCGGTTATACCGATCCCGGAGACAAGCTGCGAGTGGTGGACACGCCGATCGGCTCCATTGGCTTGAGTATCTGTTACGACCTCAGGTTTCCGAATATGTATCGGCAGCTAGTGGGACTCGGGGCGGAAATTCTGACTGTACCCTCCGCTTTTGCTGTCACCACGGGTAGGGTGCATTGGGAACCCATGTTGCGAACACGTGCAATTGAAAACGCCTGTTATGTGCTGGCGCCGGCGCAGACCGGGCATCACCCATCCGGACGATCTACATTTGGTCACAGTATGATCGTCTCTCCCTGGGGGGAAATTACCGCTGAAATTGATAAGCACACGGGCATAGTATGCGGCGTCATTGATGAGGCGCTGTTGGCAGACACGCGGCGCCGACTGCCAGGTTGGCAGATCGACCGTCGTTATTAGCAGGTATCAATCGGCGTTCTGATACTATTCGGTTTCATCTTGCTCCCCCGTCACGGCGAGGAAAGATGAAATCCAAATGCAGCTGCGAAAAAATTTTGTAACCGATATTGAAAATGAATCAATTTGATCTTGCGAGAAATGTTCTCTGGGAACCAACAGGTCTTGAGCCCCGGGGGATTGATAACGCTCTGGGCAGTATGCTGACTGCAGGTGTTGACTATGCAGACCTCTACTTCCAGTCCTCAAAACACGAGGGTTGGAGTCTGGATGAGGGTACGGTCAAGTCCGGCAGTTTCAGTATTGATCAGGGTGTCGGCGTTCGCGCAGTGTCCGGGGAAAAAACCGGCTTTGCCTATTCTGATGAATTGTTGCAGCCCGCGTTGCTTGAAGCGGCGAAAGCGGCGAAAACCATTGCACAAAGTGGTGCCGATGCGGCCACAAAAATGCCATCGGCTAAGAATGTCCCAACAGTGCCATCACTGTATGCGCCTGCCGATCCGCTGTCTGCAATGCAGGATGCAAAAAAAGTTGCGCTGTTAAAACGTGTGGAAAGTATTGCTCGTAGTGCTGATCCTCGCGTCATTCAGGTTTCCGTAAGTCTTGCCGCGGTGCAGGACACGATAATTGTCGCGCGTTCTGATGGTTACCTTGGCGGCGATGTGCGCCCCCTGGTGCGAATGAACGTTTCCGTGATTGTCGAGCAGTCAGGGCGTCGGGAACAGGCGTCGGCTGGCGGAGGCGGGCGTTATGACTACAGTTACTTTCTGGAAGAGGACCGGGCCGAAGGTTTTGCGCGCGAAGCGGTTCGCCAGGCTCTGGTTAATCTTGAGGCTCAGGACGCGCCTGCTGGTGAGATGACAGTTGTTTTGGGTTCAGGTTGGCCGGGGATTCTTCTTCATGAAGCGATTGGGCATGGCCTGGAGGGAGATTTTAATCGTAAGGGAACGTCTGCGTTCAGCGGTCGGATAGGCGAAAAGGTTGCGTCCAGCGTGTGTACTGTCGTCGACGATGGCACCATAGCGAATCGGCGTGGATCTCTCACCATCGATGACGAGGGCGAAGTATCCAAAAACACCGTGCTGATCGAAAACGGTATTCTGAAAGGCTACATGCAGGATCAGCTGAATGCGCGATTGATGAAAATGAATCCAACAGGAAATGGACGACGTGAGTCGTATGCCCACTTGCCAATGCCGAGAATGACAAATACGTACATGTTGTCCGGAGAGCACAGCCCGGAAGAAATCATTCAGTCGGTGGATAAGGGCATCTACGCGGTAAATTTTGGCGGCGGACAGGTCGATATCACATCCGGTAAGTTTGTTTTCACGACCTCTGAGGCGTACCTGATTGAAGGCGGAAAAGTAACAGCACCGGTGAAAGGTGCAACTTTGATCGGAGACGGTCCGGAAGTCCTGACCCGTGTATCGATGCTCGGCAATGATATGGCGCTGGATAGCGGGGTCGGTGTTTGTGGAAAGGACGGTCAAAGTGTGCCTGTTGGTGTCGGGCAGCCGACCATGCGAATTGATGGCTTGACCGTGGGAGGCGCCGCAGTTTGATGGATTCCAAATCAGAAACATCTGAGACTGTCGGAACAGCAGTCGCCTCTTATGACGACGAGCGTGCGTTACTGGCGCGACTCGCTGATGGATGCATTGATCAGGCGACGGAATCAGGAGCCAGCGCAGTAGAAGTGGCGTTGGGCCAGGGGCAGGGTATGTCAATTAATGTACGCAATGGCGAGGTTGAAACTGTTGAATACAATCGGGACAAGAGCCTTTCACTTACGGTCTATTTCGGTCATCACTCCGGGTCAGCGAGTACCACCGATTTTTCCGAGGAGGCCGTGTCTCAAGTCGTCAGTTCCGCATGCAATATTGCAAAGTTCACTGAAGAAGATCCTTACAACGGACTCGCTGATGCAGATTTGATGGCTACAGACATACCGGACCTCGATCTGCATCATCCCTGGGAAATCGAGATGGATCAGGCGGTTGATCTGGCCAGACGCGCCGAAGAATCGGCGCTAAAGGCGGACTCTCGAATCAGCAACACGGAAGGCGGTGGTTTTTCCAGTCACAGCGGAACTGATTTGTACGCCAACTCTCATGGTTTCCGAGGTTTCTCAAACGGTACACGACACGGTTACAGTTGTTCAGTGCTGGCTTCAGACAGCAACGGCATGCAGCGCGATTACTGGTACGACAGCAGTCGCAATGCCAGCCAGTTGGAATCTCCCGAAAGCGTCGGTAAGACCGCCGCGCGGAGAACTGTGCGGCGCCTGGGAGCGCGCAAAATCGAGACCGCCAGTCATCCCGTTATTTTTGAGACCGGAGTATCCGCCAGTCTGATATCGCATATGATATCCGCGATATCAGGGTCCAGTTTGTATCGAAAGGCGAGCTTTCTGCTCGACCAAAAAGGTGAAGCGCTGTTTCCCGACTGGGTCCAAATCCACGAACGACCGCTCCAGCGGGGTGCACCGTCAAGCTCCGCTTTCGATGCGGAAGGCGTTGCCACGCGCGATTCAGATATTGTCCTTGAAGGAACTCTGGCGCGATATATTCTGTCCAGTTATTCGGCTCGAAAACTGGGTACCCGCACGACCGCTAATGCCGGTGGGGTGCGAAATCTTGCGGTCGAGTCCAATGTGACCGGAGGTCTGCAGGAACTCATGAGTTTAATGGGGCGTGGTGTGCTGGTTACAGAGTTGATTGGGTTTGGCGTGAATACAGTAACCGGAGATTATTCGAGGGGGGCGTTTGGGTTCTGGGTGGAGAACGGTGAAATCCAATATCCGGTCCACGAATTCACAATTGCCGGTAATCTCATAAACATGTATGCAGATTTTGTCGGTGTAGCGGACGATTTTCATCCCAACCGAAGTTCTCAGGTCGGCTCGATACTGATCGATAAAATGGCTATTGCATGCAGCTAACGCTACATGACAAAGGGGGAAAACATGAAAATATCTGAGATCTTTAGGTGCCGTCATCTGCTGTGCGCCTTCGTCCTCAGTTTGACGACGTTATCGCCGTATGCGATTGCTCAGTCTGAAACCGACGATGAAGTTCAGTCTGATACCACTGTTGATAGCACCGCTGCGGACTCACAACGAGCGAAGATCCTCGACTATTTGTCGAAAGAGCGAGTGGTGATCCCTGGGGTAGGGTTTGAGAATGCGCGTCTTGGAGCTTCTCTTGATGAAATACGGATTCGACTCGGGGAGCCGGATTCAGTCCGTGTGACCGGATTGTTGAAGAATACGCGCGAACTGTTGTATCGACCGGATGACAACACGATTATTGTGTTTGGTGGCCGGGACGTTGTTGACGAAATTACGATTCAGGGGGTTCAGGGTTCGTTTACACGCACGCGCAAAGGCATAACTTTTGGGATGAAACGAAGCCGAATCAGACGCATCATTTTTGATGAGCCCGATAAGATTCGTAAAAATCGACTGGAGTATCGATCGCAGGGCATTAATTTCGTTTTTGACAACGATCTGCTGACTCGGATGGTGGTGTATAGCCGCGAGGACTAGCAGTCTTACGCCGGGCGGGAACCTGAGATGCGCAGCATCCGAATAAACATGTAAAACGGAATCAGCCCAACTTCAGATCAGACAACAACGGTTCCAGCTCGGTCAGTGCCTTTTTGTAAACGGCGCGTTTGAATGGGACGATTGAGTTCAGCGGGCGCCAGTAGTCGACCCACTGCCAGTGGTCGAACTCAGGATTTGGTGATTTCCTCAAATCAACCTGCGATTCAGCACCCACGAGCTGAAACAAAAACCATCGCTGTTTCTGGCCGCGAAATTGACGGGTCCTTCTGAAATGTCGTTTTTTCGGTGCGTAAGGAACATCGTATCGAAGCCACTTGTCCGTCGAACCCAAAAGTTCAACATCATCAGGCCGAAGGCCTACTTCTTCATAAAGTTCTCTGAAAGCCGCCTGTTTTGCGGTCTCCTGTGGTTCGATACCGCCCTGAGGAAACTGCCAGCCATCGTGACGCACACGTCGGGCCCATAGCACCTGTTGGGATTGATTGCAGATTATGATTCCGACGTTTTTACGATAGCCGTCTCTATCAAGTTCGTTATTTTGAACAATCGCACCCATGCTTTTATCGTATGGGTTCTAATCTTGTTTGACAAGTCCCGACTGATTGTGGGGTGATTTAGACTGCTTGTAAGCTTCAGCGATCCGCTTTTTGTCGACGGTTTCGGCAATGGAGTTCCGTGAATTCCAGAAACTCCTCCATTGCTCTGAGTCTAAATTTTTGTCGTTGATATACGATCGAAAAAGGCCGTCGGATTGAGGGTTCCAGTGGTACCGCGTGCAGTGAGCCCAGCGCCAGTTCCTTTTCGAGCGTGGCTATCGACTGCACCGAAATACCGAGTCCGGCAACGACGGCGCTTTTTACCGATTCCGGGCTGCCGAACTCCATGATGATATTGAGCTGATCCTGATCGATGCCCTGATCGGTCAGGTGATTAATAACGACTTCCCGGGTGCCCGACCCTTCTTCGCGGCTTATGAACGCAAAATCTGTAAGTTCCGAGGCGCGAACCGCTGGCTGATTTGCGAGCGAATGACCCGGCGGGCAAATGACGACCAGTTCATCGTCCCAAACGACTTCGGTAATCAGGTTTTTGTTGTTTACCGGGCCCTCGACTATTCCGATGTCGATTTCATTGCTCTCAACCATGTGAATAATGCCGTTTGTGTTGGCGACATGAAGTCGAAGCTTTACATGGGGAAATTCAGCCTGGTAAGCGCCGAGAATACTGGGTATGAAGTATTCGCCTATGGTTGTGCTTGCACCGACGACCAGAGGTCCCTGTACATCACCAGTCAATGTCCGGACTTCATTGTCCATCTCATTGTTCAGTGCAATGATCTGATCGGCGTACCTTTTTACCAGTTCGCCTGCCTCTGTAAGATTAATTTTGTTGTGGGTTCTGTCGAACAGTCGAGTATTGAAGTATTCCTCGAGCTGTCTGATCTGAAAAGTTACCGCAGGTTGTGTCATATGCAGTGACTCTGCGGCTTTGGTAAAGCTCAAAAGTCGTGCAACGGTGGCGAATACTTGAAGTCGTCTGTCGGCCATAACGAATAGGTTGTGAAAGCAGGTTGTTGGAGCGTTTTCAGTGGACGCTACAGCAGACCGGACAGTCGGAGCTTCATATCCGTGCGGCTGGTTGCAAATTCGAGTGCAGTTTCCATGTCTATTTTCTTCTCGCGGACGAGTTGAGACAGGTGTACGTCAAAGCTCAGGACCCCTTTGGTGACGTTGTCGCCCTGCATGAGACGCGCGATGTCACCGACCTTTACCGGGTCAAGCATCAGCTCCCGAATTCGGGCCGATATTATCATGTACTCGCAGGCAAGTACGCGCCCGATGCCGTCAATAGCGGGGATAAGTCGTTGAGCGACAACAGCCCTAAGATTCTGAGCCATCTTTACCCGGATGGTGTCCTGCTTCTCTGATGGAAAGGTGGCGATAATTCGAGTGATTGTGTCGGGAGCCGTCGGAGCATGGGTCGTTGCAAATACCAGATGGCCGGTCTCGGCCGCGATCAACGCATTCTCGATAGTTTCGTTGTCTCTGAGATCAGAGATCAGAATCACATCAGGGTCCTCGCGCATGGCGGCAACAATCGACATACTGAAACTGACCGCATCAATACCGATGTCGCGCTGTGAGAACAGGGCCCGCTTGTTTGTGAATATGAATTCAATCGGGTCCTCGACCGTCAGCACATGTTTGGGAAAATGCTGGTTGATCTCTTCCAGCACGGCAGCGAGTGTGGTGGACTTGCCGTTACTTGTGGCTCCGGAAATCAACACCAGTCCGCGCTGCAGGTGCGCCAGTTTTTGCACCATCGGTGGTAAACCGAGTTCTGTAATGCTGGGAATCTGATGCCCGATTATCCGATTCGCCATCGCCAGTTTGCCGCGCTGGCGGAAGATGTGCACCCGCAAAGTCCCCTTGTTCTGAAAATCCAGCGCGGTGTCGATCTGATGATTTTTGGCGAGATCCGCTTTCTGATCCGGTCGCAGCATAACCTCCATCAGGTTGTCCATGTTTTGCGACGTAAATACCTGTTCGTCGTCCATGGGGTACAGCTTGCCATCAACTCTCAGACTGGGCTTGAGGTCTGACCGAATATGAATATCGGACGCCTTAAGTTTTACGGCGGTATCGTAAATTCTCTCAACAAAAGAAAATTCGGGCAATTGGGATAACGCGTCGGACATACCAAGTTATTTTTTGATAAATTATGTTGCGCCATTGAAGCGCCCCCCACACACAGTCAACTCTCACCGAGGCATATGGCTGTGAATCGTGATTCCATCAGACTACATTCACATCCGGGAGTGTATCGTATTCACCATATTCTGTCAGTACGTCTCAATCGGGAATGTTCTTGATTTTCAATTGTCTGACGTCATATATACATTCAAAGTTTATATGCAATATAAACTGACCGGCAGGTTAAAATATTGCTAAACTGTGTTTAATCTAAATTCTATTTGAGATACAAAATGGCTAGAGTTGATTCCGTTATCGAGCGCTCCGGATCCAGAGGGATCGAGATCAATAGCGTCCTTCGTAACACCTACATGCTGCTTGCAATGACATTATTGTTCAGCGGCGTAGTTGCTGGCGTGGCAATGCAGCTGAATTTGCCTCACCCGGGTCTGATCATTTCGCTTGTCGGGATGTTTGGATTGCTTTTCCTGACCAGCAAGTTTCGTAACTCGTCACTGGGAATATTGATGGTGTTCGCGTTCACAGGATTTATGGGGTACACCCTGGGTCCGATCATCAATTACTACGTATCAGCGGTCGGCAATGGAGGTCAGCTCGTAATGACCGCGTTAGGCGGAACCGGAGTTATTTTTGTTGCACTTTCGGGATACGTATTAACCACCCGCAAAGATTTCTCTTTCATGGGTGGAATGCTGATGGCCGGGATTCTTGTTGCGTTCATCGCCGGGCTGGCTGCGATCGTGTTCTCCATGCCGGCATTGAGCCTGGCTGTCTCCTGCATGTTTATCCTGCTGATGAGTGGTTTGATTCTCTATGAAACGAGCGAGATCATTCATGGGGGAGAAACCAACTACATCATGGCGACCATTACGCTCTACATGACGATCTATAATCTGTTCACCAGCCTGCTGCACCTGCTGGGCATATTTGGTGACGAATAGCCGATCAGTGATCGCATAAAAAAGGCCCGCACTAGCGGGCCTTTTTTTATGCTTTCCCTAAATTGAACTACATCGAATAAGCCAGAACGTTGATCTTGCCCAGATCGGAAAAGCGAATTTGCCCATGAGGCGTCGCGGGATTCGTGTAAATCATCGTATCGAACCGCTTAAGCTTGATGACCGAATGGGGAAACTGGCTGGACATGCCCTGACTGCGTCTTTCGTCTGTCGTATGGATCAGCACATATTTGGCGTCGCTCAGCCGACCGTCCAGTGTTGCCACGACTCTCAAACGATTTGGTCGGAAAATGGGTCGTTCATAGCTGAACGGAAGATCGTGAAGCGCGGCTATCGGCGTAAATTGCTCATTAAGTAGTGTAACGGCCGGGAAGAAAATTTCCGGTTTCGAGGTGTTTCCACGAAACTGCAGAAAGCTCTCTATTTGCAGAAGGATGGGTTTTTCCGTATCCGGCAACGCGATTGCTTCCACGTAGGATTTTCCCGTATCAAGACTCACTACGGGGTCCGTGGAATCGATATACAGTCTGGCTTTAAAGTTTGCGGGAAGCTGCTTGTATCCGAGTTCTGACAGCGAATCGCAGCACGAAGGGGTCTGATTCAAAGACCGGACTGGCGCGTCGGGAACCGTATTTTTCCCGGGAAACGAAGAGCAGCCGCTCAGCGCGACAAACATCAGAATACAAAAAAGCTGCGAAAAAACTCTCATTTGGTTTGAACCGGTTTGCCGAGTAGCACGACGTATAGGTGAACAATCAATTTTGAAGTATAGGACAAAATACCAATGAGTCACCACGAAATACGTGTAATTCCTGTGTTCGGTCAATCCCGTGATCCGCATACTCACCGCGATTGCGACTGAAGGGTCTGTTACGCAAGGGGCTGAACATCAAAGAGTGAAAAAGAGGTCATTGTAAGTGACAAAATTTGGCAGATGTGGGTGGCAGGCGTTCTTGCAGTAGCGGTATTACTGTGATAGAAAAACAATCAAATTCAATAATTTAGATGAATTATTGAAGACAAATTAGAGAAAAAAGCAGATAGACGGCAGAATTTGATCGATTAGTGTGAATATTTCGCGGATAGACGTAAAATTCAAGTGAAATAAGTTGGATTTGTTCCGGATACCCCATTCTGGCATGAATTTTGCAAGCTAATGGATTAAAGCTAAGCGGCTGGATCTGACAGATGCCCCCTTACAGTGCATCAATCGGAGACCATCCCGGAAGAGAGTTCGCATAGATTGCGATCGTGGTTGTCAGGGGAATGAGGATTCGGAGCATCGGCTTCGTGTCGGACAACGCCTGTCACCGCGACAGAAAGTGAGACCACTGTGTTGATGTGTGGTCTCGTCAGAGAAGTGGCAGTTTGAGGGCGTTTTATGAAAGGGTTGTTGGGTTTTCGTGCAGAACGTGTGCGAGATGAGTCCGGGTTATGCTGTGGTCGGGCGAATCGCAAAAAGTCTCTGGCCAAATCGCGGCTGTGGCGAATGATTCCGCATCCGGGAGCGCTATGTAAGTTGCTTCTGGTTTCCACCGCGCTTGTCGCCGGTGTCTTTATCTCTCCTATCGTCAAAGCACAGGAAGTAACCGACACGTTCTACCTGCCTTTGCCAGAGGATCAGCTTTTAACGACACTTTTAGAAGTTAACCCGGGTAGTTGTCCAGGCGCGCCACCAGCGCCACAAAATCCCATATTTGCGTATACCTCGCTAGTGGTTCTCAGGGACGGTACCCAGCTTGTTTACGACCACTGGGAAGATAATGGAACCGGTGGATACGAAACCGACCCATTCAGTCCAACCCAGGCAGAGACGGAAATTTGGGGCGACGGTAATCCGGCTAATGGCTTACCGCCACTGCCCGGGTGTGGTGGGGATGATATTTGTGACGCCGGGGATGTGATTGTTCTGGAGGAAAGCGGAATACTGACAACCAACCTCGCGGTAGTGGATTTCGATGGGCGCGACAAGGTCAGCACAACGGATGTTATTTCCATGACCAAGGCGAACTGGGCGACGGGGTCCAGCACGTTGTTCGCAGGTGCACTGGAAATGTATCCAACGTCGGTCTGGGGCACTGGTTTTGACATCCCGGTGGGTGAAAACGTCCAGACGGATGGTAATGATCCCTTTGAGCACGTCGGGTTATCCATCATGGCAGCTGTCGATGACACAACCATCTGGGTAGATATCGATGCCGACGGTGTGCAGGACGCAGGAGAAGTGACCACAGATGTTGACGAAGGTGAAACGGTTTTCGTAAACGGACTGGTTCAGTTGGGAGCAACGATTCAGGCCACTCCTGACGCAGCCAGTTCGGATACCTCTGATCGACTCATTCAGGTAGCCGTGCTATCCGGCGACAACTGCGCAAACTATGAGTCCCGGTTTTTCACCATTTTCCCGACTGACGAATGGTCGAACGCTTACTACAACCCGGTGGCAACCACCGCCACAGGCGGGGGTATTGCTGACCCAACCGTAGTGTCACTGTTTAACCCAACTAACAGTACTATCAACGTTCTGGTAATCACAGACGGCGATGCCCCTCCTACAAATCCAATCGTTTTAGATCCAGGTGCAGCACTTCCTGGATATGGCGAGTTCACCATGACCGACGAATTTGGCGCTCGATTTTGCACCACCAGCGACAATGCCAATTGTGATCCTAATGGAGAGAACTTTTATGCGATTGCCTCTGTTGCCAGAGGGGGAGCCGGTAACGCGCATGACTGGGGGTTTACGCTGGTACCTGAGGGGCAACTGACCCAGCAGGTGCTTGTTGGTCTGGGTCTGGGTCGAGACCCCGATGCGGCCGACCCACCAGAGCCGCCGGGAGAAGATGAAAATTCCTCTCCGGTGTGGGTCACACCTGCCCGACTCGATGGCGGGTCGCCGGTGGGTGGAACGCTGGGTATCTGCGTCGATTGGGATAACGATGGAACCGATCCTGGAAACACGTTTGGAGGGACGTTCACGTTTCCTGGTGGCGGTGGTACGACTCTCATGAGGGAGTATGATGAACGTCGGCTGGTGGACGAACTCTCGAGCAACATCTTCTACGACGGAGTGCTTGGTGATGGCACTGTCGTTGATGCGACTGAAGTTGATCAGACCGGGATGTTTGTATTTATTTGTGACGATGATCTGGCCGATCAGCAGGCCAGCGGAGTCGCGGTTGCCTGGGGTCAGGATTCTGACACCGCCTCTGGAGGATTTCCGGGTCTAGACGTGGGCACTGGTGTCCCCAATGTGGAATCCGTCGCGTTGATTAAGCGTGGTGAGGTGACCAGCGACGTCAATGGAGATGGATTACCCAACGCGGGCGACACTATTGAATACACCGTGGAAATTGAGAATACCGGTTTTCTCCCGGTCGATACGGTAACGATCACCGATCCGCTCAACCCCAACACGACCTATATACCTGATTCAACCACCGGTCAGCTGAACCCGGACGGGATGCCGCCCGGCAACATCAACGCAATTCCTGATGACGTGCTGGTGGGCGGGAATACAACCCTGTTTCCTTACGATGAGAACGGTGGTCCGCTACCCACCATCTTAAATGTCGGTGACACCATTGCATTGGTGTACGAGGTAACGGTTGATGACCCACTGCCGTTTTCTCTGGAGGAAATCTGCAACACCGCGACCGTCGAAACGGATACTCAGGAGGCCGAAGACGAGGAGTGTCTGCCGATCAGTCCAAATCAGGCGGTGTTGGGGGACTTTGTGTTCGAAGATACCAACGGCAACGGACTTCAGGATACCGGTGAGCCCGGATTAGCCGGCCTGGATGTGTACATCTGCGAAGAGCCGGTTATGTTTTGCGACAGCACAAATGATCTTGATGTTTATGCCACTGTAACCGGCGCGAACGGTAGTTATCTGTTTGTCGATTTGCCCGCAGGTAACTATCAGGTGGGTTTTGAGCTGGCTGCGGATTCTCAGTTAACGCTGGCAAATGTTGGCAGCAATGGTGTGATCGACAGTGATGCCACACTACTGGTACCAACCGATACCATTGGTCAAACCGGCACTATCACGTTAGGGGCCAATGAAACCAACCTGGACATTGACGCCGGCATGGTCGGTATTGTCGAGGTGAGCAAATCAGTCAACTCATCGAATAATCCGGTGCTCAACCCGGACGGCACGTTTACGGTGACCTATCAGGTAACGGCCGAGCACGTCAGCGGTTTGAACGCAAACTACGATCTGGTTGACATACTCGATCCGGCAACAGGGATTACTGTTATCGGTAATCCAACTGTGACATTTGATCTGTCGAACACCAGCCCGACTACCGGTAATGCTTTGGGTGTAAATGGCAATACATTCACGCCTGGCGATCCTGAAGCGTTTACACCATCAGATACCGGCACCACACTCGTAACGAGTGAACTCATTGCCCCGGGGGAAACGGAAACGTGGACAGTGACGGTGGTATTTGATGTAAACCGCGACACCGTAAATGTGACAGATCTGATCTGTGATGTTGGCGATGGAATTGCTGGTGGCGGCGGTCTGAATAACCTGATCGAGACCAATGACGCTGAAGACGACGAGACAAACGACGAGGCGTGCGTTGGTGCACCGCTGATCGAGGTATCGAAGACGGCGGTGGGTCCTGCGTTGGATAACGGCAACGATCAGTTTGAAGTGACGTAC
>JBCCGE010000069.1:0-16717 GCA_039029455.1 Pseudomonadota bacterium
CGACCTCAGCATGAGAAACTGTGCAGTTCATGACACTGCTGTGAAATGGCTGGCTCACCCGAGGCTCATAAAACACAAGGAATGCGACAAACAAATTGCAAGAACTCACGCAAAACAGTCATGCAGTTCAAAAGAGACGTTTTGCAAACACCGGTTCAAGCTGCCAGAATTCAGCCAGTCGTATCGAGCCCAACTGAAAGTCTGAATAATGGGCGGTGAACGATTCGACTGTCACGAGTTACCGGGGGGTGCACTCTGAAATTTCAGCCAAAAACAATATACCGACTGATGCTGGTCAGCTTTTTGCTGGTCGCAATGCCATTGATGGTGGGATTGGTGGTGCTGTTTTTTCAGATTGACCGACTTTCGCTGGAGATGCAGACCCGTCTGGCGCAGTCGGCTTCGGTTATGGAGTCCAGTCGACTGGTAACGACCCAGGCGCTCAGTCTCAAAAGAACGGCGGAACAGTATCTGATTCTTACCGATGCGCAACTACTGGGTCGATACAAATCACAGCAGGAAGCTTTGCAGTCTTCAGTTTCAACACTGCTGTCACAGCCAATTCCAGAGTCCATGGTTGTGAATCTGCGTGCGGTCGAGCAAACCAGTGAACAACTCAGACAACGACTGTTTGAAATCGACAATGATCGAGTCGATAACCTCGACTCAAACGCGGCATCGGATTATGAGAAACCCGTTCAGATCAACCGACTCGAAACGCTGATCGAAGATCTTCCGGCACAGGCCTCCGATTTTGTGGCCAAAACCCGTGACGACATGAAGGACATGGCATCACGATCGAAGCAGTCCCTGCTCGTCCTGTTGGTGACATTGGTGCCAATGGCAATTTTACTGGCGCTGATCAGCAGTGCAGTGATCAATCGCCCATTGAAAAAAATTATTTCCCTGATCAGGCGGCTCGGCGAAGGAGAATTGCCGCAGGATACTTATGTTGGCGGTCCACAGAACATTGCCGTTCTTGGTGACCATCTTCGATGGCTTTCCGAGAGCCTTTCGCAGATCGAACAACAGAAAATGACGTTTTTGCAAAACATCTCCCATGAACTGAAGACGCCACTCACAGCGATTCGCGAGGGTTCCGAATTGATGCGCGAGGAAGTCACCGGGCCACTGACTGCAGAGCAAATTGAGGTGCTGGATATCCTCAACCAGAACACGTTTCTGTTGCAGAATCAGTTGGAATCATTGCTCGACTTCAATCTGGCTCTGGCCATGGATGAACCGTTGCCACAGGTGCCGGTGAATTTGCAAATGGTGGTTGAAAAAATTATCGGCAAGCTGCAAATCATTCTGAAAAGCCGCAAACTCAGAATTGAACACAACACTCCAGCTGCACGTGTTGTAGGTAATCAGGCGCAGCTTGAAAGTCTGTTCGAAAATCTTTTGACGAACGCGATAAAGTTTTCTCCCGTTGGGGGAAAAATTGATATTCACACAGTGGTCGATTCCAGCGGTGTGACCGTTGAAATCCGGGACCACGGTCCGGGCTTTCAGGATGATGAAGTCGACAAGGTTTTTACGCCTTTCTTTCAGGGCAAGGAGATGCCGAATACCCATATCAAGGGGACCGGACTTGGGTTGTCGATTGCAAAACGTTACGCCGATCTGCACGGGGGCAGTATTGAAATCGCTAATTCAGCCATTGGTGCCGCTGTGCGCGTGCTCCTGCCTGCCAATAACCTGAAACTTGCTCATGATTAGTCGGGGACATTACAGTGTCATTTTGCTCGGTCTTGCGGTTGCCGGATGTGCCGGGTTCCCATACCAGGACCGCCCGATTGCGCAACCTCCGCAATCGGTCGAAGAAGTTATTGAGTCAACTGCTGATACCTCTGAACTTGCAGCAGGCGTCCCGCAGGCATGTGGATCACTCAACCAGTTTCTTTTCGATATTCACAAGCTGGATCGACAATCGCAGAAACGATTGCTTGATGATCTTGGGGACAATCACGCCAATGGTTTTTCCTGTGACCGTTTGAAAACGGGTTTGCTGCTCAGTCAGATTGGAAAAACGATTAGCGAGGACAATCTCGCTCTGGAAATTCTTGCTCAGTATCGCAAGGCGGATCGACTGACGTATTCTGATCAGCGATTGATCAGCGTGCTTATTCACCACACGGAAGATCGAAAAAGATTGCATGTGTTGCTTCAGGAACTGGGCAACCAATTGGTCAGCGAAAAGGCGATCGCCCGATCTACGGCCACTAAATACGAGTCTCTGTTGCAACAAATGCAGCAGCTACAGAAACTGGAATCCGAAATCAATGAAACAGAACAATCCATCTCCGCACCCGCTACCACTGGCCTCACCGAAACGTCACCAGAAAATTCTGGTAGTTGATGATGATCCGGGTCTGCTGCGACTTCTGAGTATTCGTCTCAAGGCCCATGGTTTTGAGGTTCACGCAACAGAATCCGCCGAGCAGGCGCTTTCTGCGATGGCCGCGTTTCAGCCCAATCTGGTGATCACCGACCTGCGTATGCCAGGAATGGACGGCATGACTTTTTTTCGCCAGATCCATCAGCGTTATCCTACTTTGCCGATCATTATTCTGACCGCCCACGGTAGCATCCCCGACGCGGTCGCTGCGACTCGAGAGGGCGTGTTTTCCTATCTCACAAAACCATTTGACAGTCAGCAGCTGATCAACGAAATAAACCTTGCAACGGACATTGCCGACGTGCCTGTACATCAACCGGTCGAAAAGAATGCGCAGTCCTGGCGCAAGAACATTATCGGCTGCAGTCCGCGTCTGGATACGCTGCTGCAGGAGGCCAGGCGGGTCGCTCCCAGCGATGTCAGCATACTGATTCAAAGTCCCAGCGGCACCGGTAAAGAACTGCTGGCGCATGCGATACATACCATCAGTCATCGCGCCGACCGACCGTTTGTGCCCATCAACTGTGCGGCGATTCCGGAATCGTTGTTCGAGTCGGAACTGTTTGGACATGTGAAGGGTGCATTTACCGGCGCAGACCGAAACCGGATTGGATTGATTGAGGAGGCGGATCGCGGCACGTTGTTCCTGGATGAAATAGGCGATATGCCGATGGATTTTCAGAGTAAGCTGTTGCGGGTGCTGCAGGAGAAGCAAATCAGACCGGTCGGGGGAAACAGGCTCGTTGGTGTTGATGTCAGGGTGATTTGCGCGACCCATCAGGATCTTGAACATCATGTTCGAAACGGGCGATTTCGCGAAGATTTGTTCTATCGATTGAATGTGATTACTCTGGAACTGCCTCCCTTGTCTGAGCGTCGTGAGGATATCGGGATGCTGGCGAATCACTTTTTAAAACAAATCAGCGAGCGGGACTCAAATTGCATCGGGCGATCGTTCTCACCGCAGGCGATGGCAATACTCTCAATGGCGAAGTGGCCGGGCAATATCCGGCAACTTATGAATGTTGTTGAACAGGTTGCGGTTTTGGCCAATACGCCCGTTATTCCTGAGTCCCTGGTGCTCAGGGCACTAAAGGGAGAGCAAAACCGTCTGGAATCGCTGGCGCAGGCTCAAAGTCGGTTTGAAAGAGACTATCTCGTCCGCACCCTGCAGATGACCGGGGGAAACGTTACACACGCTGCGCGGCAGGCGGGTCGGAACCGGACTGAATTTTACAAATTGCTGCACCGTCACAAGATCGATCCGAAACAGTATCGCGTCGCCGCAAAAAACCATCGCGCAACCATATCTGCGCATAACTAAGCTTCAGAACTCATTCATTTTTTTACGGTAAAATCCAGTCTTGATCTGCATGCCGTTTACTACACTCATTCCGAGGAGGATCTTCCAAATGATCAGCATAATCGAGTCATTACCCAGGTTTCTTGCGAAGTCAGCCCTGATTCCGGTATTGGCGATCACAGGAGCAATGCAAACCGCTGTTGCCCAGGACTACACCCAGGTCACTCGTCTGGGAACGAATGAGGCGGTCTGCAAAGCCGGAATTGAGACGCGTGAAGACCTGCAGGCATTTTTCCGGGACGATTCATTTACTGTGGGCCAGATTCTGCAGGATGCCAACTGGCCGGGAGACCAGCGAGATCTGGAGGCCGCCGTTGCTGCGGGTAACTTCGTTGAGAAAAACTACGAGCCCGGTTCAAGGTTTGACTGGATGGGCGCGCGTAAAAAGAACGCTGGTGTCGCCCTGCCCAAACGCGAATGGGCAGGTGCAGACGCATTCGCGGGCTACGAAGTAGAAGTGACTTCGCAGTGCCAGGTTTACACCATGGTTATCCCCAAGATATGTTGTAACCTCGCGTTGTTCGCAACGGAACCGGCGCCTGTGCCGCAACCGGTGATGAATGTCAGCAGCGATGGCAACATTGTAACGGCCTGTACCGAGCCCGGAAACCAGCTTATGGTTGCAGGAGCAGACGGCAGCAGTCGCAGCGTCAGCCCCGGTGCAAACGGTTGTTGGTCGGGTATTCTTCCGGCCGGCGATTACGAGTTCAAAGCAACGAATCCAATGTGCAGTGGTGCGGATACGCTGGCCAGCTATCAGGTTGCGCAACTCGAAGCGGCACCGGCTCCTGAGCAACCTGCGCCACCGATAGTGCAGGCTCCAAAGCCAAAGACACTGATTCCTTTTGCGGGTGCATTTCTGGGCTCCGAAACCCGCATGCGGTTCGAGCCGGCCTGGGACATGGATATGAAAGATTCGTCGGGTGTTTTCGGTTTTAAAGGCGGTTTGATGAAATTCGTTAACCCGAAAACCGCAGTGTTTGGTCAGTTGGGTTATGTCAATCGACGGGGAATCAACGAAGGTAACGTCTACCCGGATGACA
The DNA here is from genome assembly GCA_039029455.1 of Pseudomonadota bacterium. GTDB lineage: Bacteria > Pseudomonadota > Gammaproteobacteria > Arenicellales > Poriferihabitantaceae > JBCCGE01. The sequence continues at coordinate 4,808 of JBCCGE010000069.1, forward strand.
ACCTGTTTTTTGATATTGGAGTAGACCGGACTGTTGGAGAGAAGGGCTTTGTTGGTGTGGGTGTCGGACTGTGGAACTTTGATGACAGCGACTTTAATGACGAGTCTATTTTTATTCATGGTGGTCGCTACATCGGCAAGAGTAATGCCCAGTGGTATGTTGAAGGCCGGGTTTTTGCGGACGATACGGACGACATATCCAACAACAATATGTACTCCGCAGGTATTCGATATCTGTTTAAGTAAGGAATTTAAAACACTCGAGAAAACGGCTCCTGCGGGAGCCGTTTTTTTGTGACCAGGTTCACAGAAGTTTGGTGACAGAACGCACGGAAAATCCTCACGTCGGTAACTAGACTTCAAACATCAGACCTGAATGAGTGAGTGAATGATGTCAATGACCGCAGTTTCCGCATCCGATAACCGGCTGTTTTTCCTTCCCAGTTTCAACCAGAGTGCCGCGCAGAAAGGCTGGATGTCGCTTCGAACCCTGCAAAATCCAGATGATTTCTGGTTCGACCGACTGCTGAATTCCGGTGGTGCGCCTGTTGATTCCGATCTGCGGGCAAGTAATGCAGACAGTTTCTTATTGGCCGACGATTGACGTTCGGGAAATCGATATCCGCGGCTGGCAGATCGGTGAAATTAACGGTGATTTCTGAGTATCCTGAGGTGTTCCTAAATACAGGTCCAAATTACGACAACGTTACCGGATGTGTCTGAGAAAGTTTCGATAAACCGCTTCGGATTAACTCGAGCAGAGTCGGCATGTGTATGTCATCCAGCGATTTGAGATAGAGGCAGGACTTTCCAAGCGTGTGCGGCCCCAGCACAAAAAGAAGATTCTCAAAGCTGTTATATCCCGGCATGATGTACAGGGTTGGGCCTGATTTTCTGATCGAGAAGCCGGTCGCCATGTACTCACCTTCATCGCCATTGGCGCGAAAATAGGTGTATCGACCAAATCCCACAATGCTGTTTCCCCACATGGTCGGCTTTGCGCCGGTTTCTTCACTGAATATCTTTAACAGTGTTGTGGCCTGACTGCGGGCGGTCTCGGAGCTCAGGCTTTCAATATATGCGCTTACCGGTTTATCTGTCCGGGCAGTCTTCAACTTTATCTTTTTCGCCATAGAAAAACCAAGAACATAGCTGATCAGCATCAGGTTGCCATATTCACTAAACCCGGGCAATCTTCAATCAAACGTTTGACTGTGGAGATTCAAAGATGGGACAAATGGCGGGCCTGGAGTATTCGGATGCACCGGATTCTGTTCGGGAAGTTTACGATGAAATTAAAGCGCTGCGTGGCGTTGAAGATGTCAATAATTTCTGGAAATATCTGGCAAACGATCCGGTTACTCTGCGTAGGACCTGGGACAGCCTGCGAGAGGTCATGGAACCAGGCGCTCTGGATTCAATGACAAAAGAACTCATCTATCTGGCGGTCAGCATCTCGAACGGTTGTGAGTACTGTATTCGCAGTCACACAGCGCAGGCCCGCTCAAAAGGTGCGACCGATCAGGCTATATATGAAGTGATGGCGGTTGTGGGAATGGCCAGTGAAACCAACGCACTGGTGACGGCCTATCAGGTCCCGGTTGACACGGGTTTGAGAGACTAAACGTGTCCAGGTACTGAGATCAGGCTGATTACGAAAGTCAGTGTAACGATACTCAATACGGTAGATACCAGGATACTGGCTGAAGCGCGTTGCGGGGCGACGCCATAATGTGCCGCAACAATATAGATATTCCCTGCCACGGGCATTGCTGCGGTTGCAATCATGATGCCCGCGGAGAAGGTGTCAATTTCAAACAGAATCAGTGCAGAGTAGCCGACGGCGAGTGGATGAAGTGCCAGCTTTGCAAATGACAGCCACATTGCAATACTGATTCGCTCGGCACTTTTATCCGCCAAAGAGCCACCGATCGCGAATAAAGCACACGGCGTTGCGGCCGCCCCTAGCATCACCATAAAGTTGGAGAGCGCTTCTGGCTTGGGAAGGTCGAGTATGGACCAAAGCAGTCCCGAAAGGATTGCCATAATCATGGGGTTTTTAATCAGGCCCAGGCCGATTGTTGCAAACACACCGGGTGTCAGGCGTCCATCCCGGCTTCCGGTAATGACTGCGACAATCAGGCTGCCGAAAAAAACCAGATCAACGGTCAGTACCAGCAGCACAGGCGCTGCTGCGGCATCACCGAATAACATGATCAACATTGGAATTGCCAGAAAGCCAACGTTGCCGATAACTGAACACTGTGCCTCGACTGAGGCTTCAGCGATTCCACCTCCGCGGGTCAGAGCAAAAACAAGCACCAGCGCATATACAACGATACTGGGCAGTGCGTATGCGATTACAAAATCCAGATCAAAAATGTCACCGATAGGCAGTCTGGAGGCAAATTCGAACAGCATTGCCGAAAGTGCGAAGTAAAATACAAAGTGGGTCAGATGAATGATGGCCTGTCTGCTGACAAACCCGGATTTGGTGGCGACAAATCCGAGGCCACTAAGTACACAAAAAGGCAGAACCTGAATAAATATTTGTAACACGAGCAATACCTGTGATCCGGAACCCGCCAAAGCATGTGTGTCTCAGGCGGTACCCGAAATTGTTATCGATTTAAACGTATTTCAGGCATCAGTGTTGGAATAAATGTGGAAAGTCGCCGATATCAGGTTAGCAGGTCTGCAGTGTGAAAGGTCAGACAGTCAACAAAAAAGGCGACCTCAGTGGTCGCCTTTTTGTCGCATAACCTGGCTGATCCCAGGCGATCAGCGGAGACACAAATCAAGCCGCCTGCGAAAGCTCCTTCGCTGCATCCGGGTGGCTGCTAATTGTGGGAACCACCCCGGCAGGTGTGGATTGTCGAACTCTGATCTCGATCTGGTCACGCTCAATACCAAGATCTTTCAGGACACTGTCAGGCATGCTGTGAAGTTCCCGAATTGCCTGTTGATTCGCTCTCCAGCGACTAAACTGTCTCATCAGTTTGATGGTTTTCGGCACTGCAAATGAGACGTTGTGCACATTTGACGGCAGAACTTGGTTTGATGCCAGACGTCGGCGCAAAACAGCGACCGAGGCGGTCAACACAACAAGTGAAAGAACAAAGACACTTAAAACGGATAAAAAGACTGTTGGCTGCATGATCAAATCCCCTGCTTTCTGTAGTTCAAACTCGTAAATTAGTGAGACTGAATATAGGTCGCGCAGGGGGTCTTTACAAACGATTAATCAGCATGCAATACATGAGTAAATGCTCATGTTAAAAATCGAGTAGGTGTTTGCGTCTTACCAAATTTTTTAGTGAGGAAAAACGTAAATAGCTGTTATCTATAGATTAATAGGGCTTCAAATTAGACTTTGATCGGCTATATCGTATTTAATCCATTTTCAATAACATGAAATAACTGCAAGTTCATCGCCTCCCCGAATCTGCTCGAACTTGCGCCAGAATGAGTCGTCGATCTGCTTTAGGGAACCCCGGGTTCCGGATTTTCTGTAACGGGAAAGGTGTTTGGGCCCACCGTTGTATGCCGCGTAAGTGGCTTTGACCAGATTATCAACTCCACCTTCCAGACGGTGCTCACCTTTCCTGAGCGCATAGCGCACAAGATAGCGATGCAGAATCTCGCCGCCTGCGGCCGCATTGTAGGCAATACTGTTGGCCAGTGAATCTCGATCGTAAAACCCCCGCCAGACCACCGGCATGATCTGCATCAGGCCGAGCGCACCCGCAGATGATGTGATAGGTGTTCGGGGTCCGGAACCGGTCTGATATTGTCTCCAGCAGGTTTCCTGCCATGCCGTCGTCAGAATGAGTTGGCGAAACATCGTGTGATATTCGGATTCGAGCGGGTGCGAGACCAGTGTAGATTTCGACACATCGACCAAAAGATCCCGCACACGGGGCAGATAGACTTCAAGGTTAGAACGGTCTGCTTTCATCCGGTTGAGCTCACGGAAATCCTCTTCGTTGGCAATCTTGGCGACGGCGTAGGGCAACATCCAACGCAGTAGTGATGTCGGCCATTCCTCCTCATCAGGTGATTGCAGCTCGCGTTCAGGCAGCGGCAGCGGTTCGCCGAACTCAAACAGCTGGCGGTATTCCGGATCGACAAAATCAGGTGTTTCCAGATTGCGATGGTCGAATTCAGCGTCGAGCAGTATCGCCAGGCGTTGCAACCCCTGAGCGGTAATATTCCAACCGGTCACGCTCTGAAGGTGATCGATAGCAATCAATGCATCGTTGGCTGCGATGAAACTGAGGAATCCAAGTGCTTCGGCATCTTCCAGTCTGACCGATATTTTTCGGACAACAGGGGCGAGTCTTCTCCAGGTCTGCACAAATGTAAGTCGAATCTCGTTGTCACTGATGTCGCTCGATGCACCATCGCTTAGCACGTTGGCTATCACATAGCGGGCATCCAACAAGGTGTCGAGCAACAGCTCTCTCTGTTCTGTGGTTATGGTTTGTCGTGCGAGTGCCCGCACCACAAACGTAATAAAACCATCCCATTGATCCCACAGCTGTAAAAGGTTTTGATGTTTTTGCGGATCAAATTCGGACTCATCCACAATCGGTGTGGATGCCGACTCGGCAAGACTTACGTTAACAATAAGATCGGTCTGTATGCCGGTGGGGGTTGTCGAAATTTCGGACAGAAACAAACGGATCGGCTCCCGGGTACTCTGATCATTGAGAATAAAGTGCTCCAGTGTGAATGCCAGATCGCTCAATGCATTGCGAAAATCTATGGTGACGGTACCCAGGGCTGGGTGCACATAGTCCTTCACAAGATCCCAGATCTTGCTGCTGACCTGAGCGCGTGTGCCATCGTCGGCCAGCAGATTGGAATCGATTGTCTGAAAAGAAATTTTGCCGGCCGTATCATTGATCAGGGGTTGCTGCACGGTATCAACCTTTCCCTGCCAGGACAGAAGCCGGACGCAGGTTGTGCCAATGTTAACGCCGGTGACCGCATTGGCATCCAGGACGATGTGGAGGGCCCGGTCTTTGACAATAACCTCGGGATTGCTGATAGTGAGGTCATTGCAGCCATTCTGATCTCCCCATACTGAAACCGGGGATTTGCCGGACTGGAAGATCGTTGATGAGAGAATCTTTTCAATAAATACGGTGTCGAGACGAACCGGTACCAAAAGTTGCTCAGATTTTGCATAGGCAGGGCTTGCAGCCGCACTCCACAAAACTACCGCCAGGCAGCGCAAAACAAGCAGTTTATTCGTTTGCAATTCAGGATTCGGGTCAGTAGGAAGTTGCTACAATTATTCGCGGAGTGCTGACTTGGAGCAAGGGTGTTATGCAACCAGAAAAAAATCCACCGGTTTGGGGCATCGATCTTGGTGGGACAAAAATTGAAGGTGTTGTTTTGCGATCTGCGCAGTCGTGCGATGTGCTGTCAAGGATTCGAATCGCAACGGAAGGTGAGCGCGGATATTGCCATGTGGTCGACCGTATCGTCGGACTGGTCGAGCGTATGGCCGAGGACGTCGGCTTTTTGCCGTCTTCACTTGGCATTGGAACTCCCGGTTCGGTGGATCCGCAAAACGATACCTTGAAGGGAAGCAATTCGACTCATTTAAATGGGCAGCCCTTGCACCGTGACCTCGGTGAAAGACTTGGTGTTCCGGTCTTTATCGAAAACGACGCCAATTGTTTTGCCCTGGCGGAGACACATCTGGGCGCGGTAGCCGAGCGCTTTCCGGAGGCCGGGTGTGTATTTGGGGTGATTATGGGTACCGGAGTTGGCGGTGGTTTTGTGATTGATGGAAAACTCGTTCGGGGTCGCCACGGTATTGCCGGGGAGTGGGGGCACAACTTTCTCCACGAAAGCGGAGGTCCGTGCTATTGCGGTCGAACAGGTTGTGTTGAAACAATACTTTCAGGTCACGCTCTCGAAAAGTTTTACCGGTCACTATCCGGACACAAAAAGAACCTTGCGGAGATTGCGGCGCAGGTCGAAGGCGATGCCTGTGCGCAGAAAACAGTAAACCGGCTGCACCGTTACCTCTCCCTGGCCCTGTCTCAGGTGATCAACATCATTGATCCAGATGTAGTGGTTATCGGCGGCGGTGTTGGTAATATCGATTCACTTTACTCAACAGGTCTGAAGATACTCGAAGAAAGTGTTTTTAACCCCTACGTCAACACGCACGTTGTGCCACCCAAACTCGGTGACAGCGCTGGCGTGTTTGGTGCCGCGTTACTGACAACGTGGTAAATGACAGCACGAACATCTGGAATATAGTTTCATTTGAACGTTAATCAGGTAAACCCGAATGGTTTCTAGCGCAACACACTATCAATCCTTTTATCCTGAAATCGAGCCATACGACACCGGTTTTCTCAAAGTAAGTGACGACCACACCATTTACTATGAGCAAAGTGGAAATCCACAAGGGAAGCCTGCGGTTTATATTCACGGCGGTCCCGGAGGGGGCAGCAATCCGACCCAGCGACGAGTGTTTGACCCCGATCGTTATCGAATCATTCTTTTTGACCAGCGTGGTTGCGGACAGAGCACTCCGTCGGCATCTCTGGAAAACAATACGACCTGGGACCTGGTTGAGGATATGCGACGATTAAAGGAGTTCCTGCAGATAGATCGCTGGCAGGTCTGTGGCGGTTCGTGGGGCAGCACTCTCTCCATGGCCTATGCCTTAACCTACCCCGGATCTGTCACTGAACTGATACTGCGGGGGATATTTACCCTTCGCAGAAGCGAACTCGAATGGTATTACGAGGGCGGGGCGGCACAGATTTTCCCGGATGAGTGGGAAAAATTTCTCCAACCTATTCCACAGAAAGAACGGGAGTCGATGATCCCGGCGTACTACAAACGTCTGACTGGTGACAACAGGTCAGAGCAGCTTGAAGCAGCGACTGCCTGGTCGAAATGGGAGGGCAGCACGATTAACCTTTTGCAGCGTCCGGATCAAATTGAGGGTTATGGGGAGGACGATTTTGCGATCGCATTTGCACGCATCGAATGTCATTATTTTATTAACGGGGGCTTCTTCGATACTGACTCCTGGTTACTCGACAACGCGCATCGACTGAACACAATTCCTACCACAATTATTCAGGGGCGCTATGATGTATGTACACCGCTCAGGACGGCCTGGGATCTGCATAAGGCGCTTCCTGAAGCTTCGTTTGAAATTATAGAAGATGCCGGACATGCCTTTGATGAACCCGGCATCACCGATGCGCTGGTCAGGGCAACAGATCGATACAGTGGTTAAAACACGATGGTCACTTAAACTGATCAGACGTTTAATCCCGTGAGCCTATCGCTAATCGGTATCGCGCTGCTTGCCGCACTGCTGCATGCGAGCTGGAACGCGCTGGCAAAATCAGGTGGTCGTGCAGAGTTCAGCATTGCGTCCTATCAGTTGTTGGGCGCTGTTCTGTGTGTTTTTTTGCTGCCACTGGTGCCGCTACCGCACGTCGACAGCTGGCCTTACATTTTTGCATCCGTCGTAATTCACAATATTTATTACTTTACGCTGGCTGCTGCGTACCGTGCTGGAGACCTGTCCCAGGTCTATCCGCTGTTCCGAGGCCTGGCGCCGGTTCTGGTGACTGTAGGCGCAATTTGGTTCGCGGATGAATGGTTGCCAGCGGGCTCTCTGGCGGGAATAGTATTGATCAGCATCGGTTTGATGAGTCTGACTTTTCTTGGCCGGCATCTTGGACATATTCCCAGAACGGCTCTGATCTGGGGGCTTGTCACGTCGGTATTGATTGGCGCCTACACCATAACGGATGGACTGGGCGTGCGACTTGCCGGAGACCCCTACAGCTACATCGTCTGGCTATTCATCTTTGAGCCCGTGCCCATCTGCCTGATTTTGCTCATGCGTCAACGGCGCGAGTTCCTGAATTTCGTTCAGAGCAATCGCGGACGCATTTTGATGGGCGGCACTTTTTCATCGGCGGCCTACGCTCTGGTTATTTACGCGATGAGCTTTGGAGCGATGGGACTGGTGTCCTCTCTTCGCGAGAGCAGCGTCATTTTTGCCGCCATTATTGGCTCGATATTTTTGAAGGAGCCCTTTGGTCGTCAGCGGATTATTGCAGCAACCCTGGTGGCAGCCGGCATTATCATGATGCGGTTGTTCGCATGACATCTGAAGAAAACGACCGGACGATTCAGGGCAAGGGTTTCCTGCTGACGCGCAGCGGCCGAGACCAGATCAAAGGTACTGAAATACAGCTCTGGCTTGCTACTAAAAACGAACCTGTACTGCTTCGAATTGCGAATGAACGACCGGTGTTCTTTGTTAACCAGTCCGACATCGGTAAAGCAGCCGAAGAGCTGAAGCAGGCTGGAATTTCTGCAGAGATCAAATCGCTTTCTCTAAAAACGTTTGATGAGGAGCCGGTTTCTGCAATTTACAGTTCGACCATTCATCTTCACTACCGAGCTCAGGACGTTTTGCGCCAGTCGTCGACTACCTTGTTTGAGGCGGATATCAGACTTCAGGACCGATTTCTCATGGAGCGCTTTATTCAGGGCGGCATCGAATACGTGGGCGTGCCGGTGCAAAAAGAGGGATATATTGAGGTTGTGCATGCCAGAGTGAAGTCGGCTGATATTCAGTCAGAACTGACCGTTCTGTCGCTGGATATAGAATGCGACGTATCCGGTGAATTGTTTTCGGTTGGACTGGCGGGATGTGGCGTTGAAACGGTTCTGATCATCGGCGATTCAGAGATCGGCGCCAGCGATGAGTCGATCGAAATTCACTGCATGGCGAATGAGAAAGATCTGCTAAAGACACTAGTCGAGACTATCCGCACAATCGATCCTGATGTGATTTGCGGATGGAATCTGGTGAACTTTGATTTACGGATTTTACTGCAGCGCTGTGAACGCTTTAATGTTGCCTTTGCGATCGGGCGTGATGGTCAGACTGTACGATGGCGAGACTTGCGCGGAGAGAACAACAAGGGGTTCATCCATATAAACGGACGTGTTGCAATTGATGGGATTGATGCGCTGAAAACTGCCACATATCAATTTCAGTCATTCTCTCTCGAATCTGTCTCGCAGCAGCTGCTCGGCAGGGGCAAAAAAGTTGAACACTCTGTTGACGATCGGCTGGAGGAAATACGATACAACTTTAAACACAACAAACGTCAGCTGGCGGCATACAACCTTGAAGATTGTCGTCTTGTTCTCGATATATTTGCGCACACCCGAATACTCGATTTTCTGGTGTTACGCAGCAAGCTCACCGGTCTTGAAGTAGACAGGGCGGGAGGTTCAGTTGCGGCATTCAGTAATCTCTATCTACCGAGACTGCACCGAGCCGGATATGTAGCGCCAAATCTGCCCGATGATGGTGGTTTGGCCAGTCCGGGCGGTTACGTCATGGATTCGCTGCCGGGCCTGTATGAGAACGTTTTGGTCCTGGATTTTAAAAGTCTGTATCCATCCATAATCCGAACTTTCAAAATTGACCCGCTCGGGCTGGTTCTGGGCTTGCTCGACCCTGACAATGCGATTGACGGTTTTCGGGGCGGCAGGTTTCATCGTGATGAACACTTCCTTCCGGAAATCATCACTGATCTTTGGCAACAGAGAGATATTGCCAAACAGCAAAACGATGCACCACGATCTCAGGCTATCAAAATACTGATGAACTCGTTTTATGGGGTGCTGGGCTCCGGCGGTTGTCGGTTTTATGATCCACGGTTAGCCAGCTCAATAACTATGCGAGGTCATGAAATCATGCAGACCACGAAAAAATGGATCGAAGAGCAGGGCTATTCGGTAATTTATGGCGACACTGATTCAATTTTTGTGTGGTTGGAAAACGTTTCCACTCAGGCGCAGTGCCGGCAAACCGGAAAATCACTCGAGAGTATGATCAACGCAAGATGGCGGGAGGTGCTTGAGAAGGACTACCAACTGGACTGTGCATTGGAACTCGAATTTGAAACTCACTTCAAAAAGTTCCTGATGCCAACAATCAGGGGATCCGAAGCCGGTAGCAAAAAACGGTATGCAGGACTCGTGGGTGACGCCGATAGTGACACGGGTGAGCGCCTTGTATTCAAGGGTCTTGAAAATGTTCGAACGGACTGGACTGAGCTTGCGCGATCATTCCAGGAAACGCTGTATGACCTGGTTTTTCATGAGTGTGATCCAACGCGCTTTATTCGAGAGACGGCGGACGCGACCATGAACGGGCAATTTGATCATCAGCTTGTCTATCGCAAGCAACTTCGACGCCGTCTGGATCAATATACTAAAAACGTACCACCCCACGTCAGAGCAGCACGTCTCGCCGACGAACAAAACCGAAGGAATGAAAAACCGCTGAGATATCAATACAAGGGCTGGATTGATTACATGATGACGCTCAATGGGCCCGAGCCACTGGAGTATCGAAGCAGTCGGATAGACTATCAGCACTATGTTGACAAACAACTGAAGCCAATTGCAGATGCGATTCTGCCGTTTATCAACCTCGACTTCGACTCTATTGTCAGCGCGCAGGCTGAAATCTTCCAGAACATAGCAGAACCCTAGTCCATGAGTGATTTCCAGAAAGTGACCGATATGCTCGACGAATATGTAAATTCCGGGCGTATCCCCGGCTATTCTGTTGTCATTGCAGATGTGCGGGAACGTCGACTGCAAAGACAGTTTGGTTTGATGGACATCGAGCGTAAAAAGCCCGTCACTCCGGATACACTTTTTCGAATTTATTCCATGACGAAGCCCATCACCAGTGTGGCGCTGATGCAGCTTTGGCAGCAATCCGCATTTGATTTGTCAGACCCGGTATCTGATTACCTACCAGGGTGGGAGAGCTTCTCAGTTTTTAACGGGGGAACTGTTGACGACTACGCTGTTACGTCGGCAAACGCGACAGTGAAAATCGTTGATCTGCTTCGTCATACGGCCGGTCTGACCTATGGTTTCGAACCGGAGAACGTGGTTGACCAGTTGTATCATCGAGCCGGGCTTACGATTGAGCGCCGCAATATGAACCTCGCGGAGGGCGCGCGACTGTTGGCCTCTCTGCCGCTTCGTTTCGAACCCGGTACCCGATGGCACTACAGCTTTGCGACGGACGTTGTGGGTCATCTGGTGGAAGTGATTTCAGGCACAACACTGGATCAGTATCTGCGTGCCAATGTGTTCGAACCCCTTGGCATGAGAGATACCGGTTTTTATGTATCCGACTCAGAGCTGGAGCGATTCGCGGCTTGCTATTGTCCTCATCCCGAGAAAGTCGCACTTGTGCTTCAGGATGATCCGGCGACCAGCTCGTTTCGAAAAATGCCCAATATGCTTTCCGGCGGCGGCGGGCTCGTCTCTACAGTGGATGACTATCTTCGCTTTTGCCGGGCAATGTTGTCTGGCGGTCATCTCGAAGGGTACAAACTGCTTGAAGCCGAGACTGTTGAGCTGATGATTAGTAATCATCTACCGGGAAATGAGGATTTGTCGGTGGTGGGCGAATCGCTGTTCACTGAGACGACTTACAGCGGAATCGGATTTGGACTGGGTTACGCTGTGGTACTCGATCCTGCCGTGACCGAGTCACCGACGAATCAGGGAGAGTACTCATGGGGTGGCATGGCATCGACTTATCACTGGATCGATCCGGTTGAGCAAATCATCGTTGTTTTTATGACGCAGCTGATTCCATCGAGCACCTATCCGTTGCGTGCTGAACTTAAACAGGTCGTTCACGACTGTCTGACGAACGCAAAAAACTGATCGAGCGCTCGGCGGTTTGTTGATTTCATCTCATAGACGACTCCTGCTTTTGTGCTGTCATCGTCTGCGTTTTTACAGTTGTACCAATAAAACTTCGGTGCTTTGAAAAACAAATCTCATCACCAAGTCCAGC
>JBCCGE010000070.1:0-16574 GCA_039029455.1 Pseudomonadota bacterium
GTAGAGTGCACTAGCTTCCAGCTTGCATTCTGGATGCCCCTGCCGTTCCAGACTCCCGCATCTGGGCGCACCGTACCCTACCGACGGGTGCTGCTTTTCAGGTGAATGGGTCTGGCCGCCCCAGAGAGCAACACTCCACCAATGCCGTTGGTCCAACTACGGTCCCATTTCCACCGACTACGCGGCACAGCTGCTGCTCTAGCGCTACCAAGGCACAAGTGGGACTACTGGCGCTGACGTGGTATGCGGAGATAAGCTAGGGCATGGGTCACGAGGGTTGCCGACGTCACGGTACAACACGTGCCGAGCGCACCGTCGCTGTCGGCAAGAGCGGCTGAACAAAGTAGCGACGGTCATGGCTAGCGACTAGGATCAGCGGCACGGTCCCTGCCCACTACATACATGAGCGCCAGAGCTGTTGTGATCTGCCTCCTACCAAGGTCTAAAGTATCAATCAATCATACACGTTATCTGTATTCTGTGGACAAGCTCTGCTCGACAACCAGCTGGCGGGACCGAAGCTGCCGGGAGCGAGACTGTAAATTGCATTGGCACCGGTAATTTTTCGGATCAAAGCTGAATCTGCAACAACAATCCCCGTTCTTACCCCGGGAAGCCCCAGCTTGGAGAGACTCAGACACAGAATAATATTCGGATTCCAGATTGGCGTGGCCTGACGAAACACGATGTTGGGAAACGGTAGTCCGTATGCCCCGTCGATGATCAGCGGTAGTCCGGCCGCGATTGACAGTTCATTAAGTCGGGTCAGTTCCTGGTCGGTTACCACGTTGCCCGTCGGGTTGGTGGGCCGTGACAGACAGACGGCACTGAAACGGTTTTCATCCAGTTCCAGTGCATCAAAGTCGACCCGATACTTAAACGACGATCCCGAGGCATCCTTGTCGATCAGGGGCTGGATCGAGTGGAACAGTGAGTCGCCGTCAAAATCCACCTCGCCGTAACCGATGTATTCCGGTGTCATTGGCAAGCAGATTTTCCTCTCCTGTTGGCCCTGATCGCGCCCGGCGAGAACATTGAACAACCAGGCAAAACCGGATTGGCTGCCATTGGTAATGGCAATGTTGTCCGCAGTGAGGTCCCAGCCAAATTCCGCATGTAAATAGCCTGCAATGGCGCGGATGAATTGCGTATCTCCCTGTGGCGAGCTGTACTGGCCGATCATAGTCTCGAACCGACGGTCGGATTCGAGCATCTCGTGCATTTGATCGCGCATAACCTGCTCGATCTCCGGAATGAGCGCAGGATTACCGCCGCCCAGCATGCAAACCGGTTCATCCCTTGCCGCAGCTACACCCAGATCATCCATCAGCTGCAGGGTGCCGCTGTCGGGTCCGATTCCGCTGCTGAACAGCGAACGAAATTGCCTGGCAGGCGGTTGCGAATTGCTCACAGACTGAAGACTACAGTGCGAAAGTTGGAATTGGGAACTAAGGGCAGCAGCGGGTTGCGCAGCAACCCTTGCACGATCTAGTTGCTCAGCAGGCCCTCAGACTGTGCCTGTCGTTTTACCAGAAGATTGTTTTCGAACTGACTGTCGATCATGATCCAGTCAGACAGGATTCGTCCGGTTTCCTTCAAAAAGAAATCCGGCTCCTGACTATTGGCGTCGCGCTCGCGGGCCTTGTCGCGTTCCTCGTAGTGATCCTCGAGTTCGTCAATGCTGGCGAACGCCTGCTCGCCCTTGCTTCGACGCAGAGTGTTTTCCAGTTCAAGTCGCTGCGAATCGAGAGACTCTCTGTCCTGCTCTCTTTTTACTTCATTCAGGGTAATGCTTTCGCGTTCTCGACGCTGACGGTTCAGGTCGCCGAGATTGCGCGCGAACTGATACTCCGCATTGACCATGGTGCGTTCATGGTGCCTGGAGATCAGTGTAGTAATCTTGTCCAGCGCAATTGATTTTGTGAAGGGTGTGTATTCCGCTTCCTCGATGGAATTGAAGGGCAGGGCATTTTCATACGATCGCTCTCCAAATTCATCGTAGTCGTCGATGTTGTCCCATATCAGATCAGGGACAACACCGCGGTGCTGCGTGCTGTCACCATTGACTCTGAAAAACTGAGCGATGGTCACTTTGAGTTGACCCATCGGCCCAAGATCTTTTGCGTAATTGTTCAGATTCACCAGATTTTGCACGGTGCCCTTGCCGAAGGTCGGCTCACCAATCACTATTCCGCGATGGTAGTCCTGGATCGCGCCTGCAAAGATTTCTGAAGCTGAGGCGCTGTATCGATCAACCAGTACAGCGAGCGGTCCCTCGTATGCAATTTCAGGATCCGGGTCTCTGTCGATCTGGATATGTCCACCGCTGTTGCGAACCTGCACTACCGGTCCGGTTTCAATAAACAGACCGGTCAGCGCAATGGCCTCAGTAAGCGAACCGCCGCCGTTTCCACGTAGGTCGATTACAAGGCCGTCAATGCCTTCTTCCTCAAACTCCTTGATCAGTTTTCGAACATCACGTGTAGTGCTTCTGAAGTCCGGGTCGTTGCGGTGCATGCCGTCAAAATCAACATAAAATGACGGCAGATCAATGATGCCAATGCGGGACTCTGCCAAATCGGTTTCCAGTTCGATAATACGTTTCTTCGCGGCCTGTTCCTCGAGTTTGATTTCGTCCCTCTGAATAGTGATGACTTCCGATTCCGCTTCCAGACCCTGCTCACCCGGAAGAATTTCCAGTCGCACAATCGATGCCTTGGGGCCGCGAATCAGTTCAACCACATCGTCCAGCCGCCAGCCGATCACTTCTACGATATCGTCATCGCCCTGGCCGACACCGATAATACGATCCTCGGCCTTCAGATCTCCGGCCATATCTGCCGGGCCGCCGGGAATCACGCGTCTGACCAGGGTGTACTCATTGTCGGTCTGCAGTACTGCGCCGATGCCCTCCAGAGAAAGCCGGAGGTGAATCTTGAAATTCTCCGTGGCACGCGGTGAAAAGTAACTGGTGTGCGGCTCCAGATTGCCGACATAGGCGTTGATGAAGGTCTGAAAGACATCTTCATTATTCAGCTGCCGTGTGCGTCGAGCCAGATGCGTGTAGCGTCGTTCCAGTGAGTCGAGGATCTCCTCTTCGGATTTTTCGGTGAGTCGCAGGTTGAGAATGTCGTTCTTGATACGCTTGCGCCAGGCGTCGTCCATATCGGATTCGGTCTGCGGCCATTGAATCTCAGTGCGATCCAGCACCATTTCCTCGTCGAGCGTAAAGTCGAACGGTTTTGCCAGTCGATCCAGCGCATATTCCACCCGTTGTTCAACACGGGTTCGGTAGATGCTGAAAATCGCATAGACCGGTCGCAGCGTTCCGGTTTTAATAAAGTCGTCGAACTCGAATTTCAGCTGTCTGAACTGATCGATATCCTCACGCAGAAAGTAGTACCGCGACGGATCAAGCTGGTCGAGATAACGATTCAACACGTCTTCCGAAAACGAATCGTCGAGTGCCAGGTCGCGATAGTGAGACTTGTCCAGCAGCACATTGATCAGCTTAGTGGTCTTGGACTGCTTGACTTCGCCTTTTGGCAGCGCAGTGTCTTCAAGGTCCTGAATCGCCGCCGACGATTGATGGACTGGCGCGATCCAGAGTGCAGCGCCCGTCAGCAGCACAAGCAGCGCGAGCAGACCGGACCATCGATACGGTTGCGTGTCCGTTCCGGTTGTTGACGAATTTGAAGAGTGCGATATCACGTCGCCGAATCTGGTGTTGTCCACAATAGTAAAAAGTTTTCCCGTTTGTCCCCACATCAGCGGACTGGCTGTTTGACCACCCACCGCTGCACCAATATCTGCAGTTCGTCGCTGGATTGTCGCGCTGGCTAAGCCTGCTACATGGCTGAAACTATACCATTTTTAGGGGGTTTTCGAATGATTGGTTGATGTCATCTTTTTGAGGATGAAATTGGCCTCTGGCATCTATAGTCAGGTTGGACACGATAAACCAGGGTTAGTTTATATACGCCTGCATGAGATCGGTTGCACGGTCATTCCACTCAGGGTTTGCGAATTTTCCAAATGGCGACGGCAAGGCTGTCGGATCCCGATCGCTCGCGCTGCAAAATTTCACAGTCCAGAAGTCGTAACCCTGTATTACTGCACCATTGCGCCACTGTTTTTTCCGAAAATCCCAGCCTTCTGTGGGCGTGTTCCTGTCGCAGAAATTCAAGGTCATGGGGCAGAAAGTCGATCACCATCATCTGACTGTTCGTTTGCATAACTCGGGCCGCCTCACGAACGGCGACTTCCGGTTGATCAAGATAGTGCAGAACCTGATGGATGATGACAATATTAACTGAGCTGGAGGACAGCGGCAGATTGCGTGCGTCGGCGCGCTTGCAGATGCAGTTGGTGATATTGTTTTGCCCCAGATTCTGCCGCGCCACCTCCAGCATTTCGCGGCTCTGGTCAATGCCGATGCCCTGACCAATGCGATCGGCCAGCAGGGTCAGGATGCGGCCGGTACCGGTGCCAACATCCAGAAGTGTTTCGGTACCGGTGGTGGTAAGCAGTGCCGCCAGTCGGTTTTCCACGTCTTCATCGGCTACGGTATGGCGACGTATCTCGTCCCATTCCTGGGCATTTTGTTTGAAATAGGAATCCGCCCGCTCCGCGTTGGCGGCCTTGATCGATTCCAGGCGCTCGCTGTCTCGCTGTATCTGTTCATCGTCGCCGTCCATCAATTGCATGATGCCCCGACCGATCTCCGCGGCGCTGCCGCTGTCTGACAGTCGATGAAACACCCAGGCACCGTCCTGATAGCGTTCAAGAAGTCCTGCATCACACAGCAGCTTAAGGTGTCGACTCACCCGTGGCTGACTCTGATCCAGGATGTTCACCAGTTCCGACACAGTCAGTTCGCTGTCCCGCAGGAGGTTCAGGATGCGCAAACGCGTATGTTCTCCGGCGGCTCTGAGTGCGGTTAATAGTTCTTGCATAGGTGACAGATGCGGTGACAGTGTTTAGAATTCCGGTCTCGACGGAAGAGCCACTGCTTTAAATCAATTAGTTAGAGTCTTTTTTAAGTGTTGTATGTTAGCTTAAATTCCCGCTGGAAGTGGACGCGACTGCCGCAATGGCAAGTCGTCCTGCTGTTGTGCGGCGCACTCATTGCCGGTAACGCCAGCGCGGCCTCGGTTTACGTCTATGTCAATGCCGCCGGCAACCGTCTGATCACCGATCATCCGCGCAGTGATCTACCGGGCTATACGCTATTGAAAAAGTATACCGCAGATGATCATTTCGGAACCGCCTACCGGCCAAAGTCCCGATCGGTTTCGCGGGGCCTGGTACCGCGGGTGACGGACTATGATCGGCTGATCCGGCTAAAGGCCGATGAGTTCGGACTGGAGCCGGCATTGTTAAAGGCGGTTATCCATGTCGAGTCCGCGTTTAATCCCGAAGCGTTGTCGCCGAAAGGCGCACTGGGACTGATGCAGCTAATGCCGGCTACCGCCACGCGCTACGGCGTCTACAAACGCACCGACCCGGTAGAGAGTCTGAACGGCGGGGGACGTTACCTGCGGGATCTGCTCGCGATGTTTAATTTTGACACCCGGCTTGCCCTGGCGGCCTACAACGCGGGAGAAAATGCCGTGCAGCGCTACAACGGCATTCCGCCGTATCGGGAAACCGAAGACTACGTTGAGAAAGTCATCGCCCTGCGCGACAAATATCGAAAGGGTCTGATCGGCGCCTGATCGCAAAGATGCTTTAATTTTCTGTTCGTTTCCGCAACGTCAGAGCGGACAATGGTTTCATCAAAAAAGGCCGTTGCTGTATAATCCGTAAATGGAACCTATAGATTTAGCGCTCACCTTTGACGACGTTCTGCTCGTCCCCGCAAAATCGGATGTACTCCCTCGCGACGCGAGCCTCGAAACTCGATTTACCCGCAACCTCAATCTCAATATTCCACTGCTGTCAGCGGCGATGGACACGGTCACCGGCGCCAATACCGCGATCTGCCTCGCCCAGGAAGGCGGTGTCGGTGTGATCCACAGAAACTTCACTCCCAAACAGCAGGCTAAGGAAGTGACCCGCGTGAAAAAGTTTGAGAGTGGCGTGATCACGGACCCGATTACGGTGGAGAAAGACGCGCGTGTCGAGGATGTCCTGCGGGTGATGCGCAAATACGATATCTCCGGCGTTCCGGTGGTCGATGGCGACAAACCGGTGGGCATTGTGACCAGCAGGGATCTTCGGTTTCAGCGCGATGAAAGCGTTTCCGTCTGTGAGGTGATGACTCCGGAGGAACGTCTGGTGACGGTTGCCGAGGGCGCGAGCTCAGCCGATGTCGAAAAGCTGCTGCACGCGCACCGTATAGAAAAGGTTCTTGTGGTGGATGCCAACGGCAATCTGGCCGGTATGGTGACCGTGAAAGATATTCAGAAATCCAGCGATTTCCCCAATGCCTGCAAGGACGAGCAGGGCCGATTGCTGGTGGCCGCTGCTGTCGGAGTGGGCGCCGATACGGACGAACGCGTGGAGCGACTGGTGAATGCCGGCGTTGATGCAATCGTTGTCGATACCGCCCACGGTCATTCGGCAGGCGTCATTGATCGTGTTCGTTTCATTAAAGCCAACTACAGTGGTGTTGAGGTCATCGGCGGTAACATCGCTACCGCAGACGCCGCTCGCGATCTGGTTGAAGCCGGTGCTGACGCCGTAAAGGTCGGTATTGGCCCCGGGTCTATCTGCACCACACGAATTGTCGCCGGTGTTGGCGTGCCGCAGATTCACGCGATTCGAGAAGTGGCCCGTGGACTTGAGGGCACGGATGTGCCGTTTATCGCTGACGGTGGAATACGCTTTTCAGGTGATCTGGCCAAGTGCATTGCCGCGGGTGCATACAGCGTGATGGTAGGCGGACTGCTGGCAGGAACCGATGAGTCCCCCGGAGAAATAGAAATTTATCAGGGACGCTCCTACAAGTCCTATCGCGGCATGGGTTCTCTGGGGGCAATGGCCGAAGGTTCCAAAGACCGGTATTTTCAGGACGAGGTTGACTCGGCCGACAAGCTGGTGCCGGAAGGCATAGAAGGCCGCGTGCCGTACAAGGGACCTATGGTCAACATCATTCATCAGCTGATGGGTGGATTGCGCGCCAGCATGGGGTACACCGGCAACCACACCATTCCGGATATGCGATCCAAATCGAATTTCGTGCAAATCACAAATGCCGGTATGCAGGAAAGCCATGTGCACGATGTGTCTATCGTCAAGGAAGCGCCCAACTACCAGAGAAACTAATTTAAGACTCGGCGGATCATTTATGACCACTCCGTTGGACCCGCATCAGGATCGCATCCTGATTCTTGATTTTGGTGCCCAGTACACACAGCTTATCGGACGGGTGGTGCGCGAACTCGGCGTGTACTGCGAAATCATGCCCTGGGACGTCGACGCCGAAGCACTGATAGCTTTCGGCGCCAACGGCATTATTCTGTCGGGCGGGCCGGCGTCGGCCTACGACACCGATACTCCCGTTGCACATGAGACGGTGTTCGACTGCGGCCTGCCGGTTCTGGGCATTTGTTACGGCATGCAGACCATGGTCGCCCAGCTCGGCGGTGCGGTTGAAAACGCCGATCATCGCGAATACGGCCACGCCGTTGCCACCACCTGCCAGACCAGTCGCCTCACCGGCGATGCAGGGCAGGATTTATCGGTGTGGATGAGCCACGGCGATCGGGTGACGGCTCTGCCCGATGGTTTTGTCACCACGGCTACCAGTACAAATTCACCCTATGCCGCCATCGCTGATGAGTCGCGACGGTACTACGGTGTGCAGTTTCATCCGGAGGTGACTCATACCTTGGAAGGCCGTGACATGCTGTCGCGGTTTGTACACACCATCTGTGGATGCGGCAGTGACTGGGTGCCCGCCAACATTATCGAGTCACAGATACGCAGTGTGCGTGAACAGGTTGGCGACGACCACGTCATTCTCGGATTGTCCGGTGGTGTCGATTCGTCCGTTGTTGCCGCCTTGCTGGCGCGAGCCATCGATCAGCAACTGACCTGCATTTTTGTTGATACCGGACTGCTGCGACTGGACGAAGGCGATCAGGTTATGGAGACGTTTGCCGAGAATCTCGGGGTTAAAGTCATTCGGGTCGATGCGGAGCAGCGTTTTCTGGCGCGACTGGAAGGCGTCGCCGATCCTGAAGCCAAGCGAAAAATCATTGGCAATCTGTTTGTGGAAATATTCGAGGAGGAGTCCCGTAAAATTGAGCAGGCGAGGTGGCTGGCTCAGGGTACGATCTATCCCGACGTGATCGAATCCGCCGGGAACAAACACGGCAAAGCCAAGGTGATTAAGTCGCATCACAATGTCGGTGGTCTGCCTGACGATATGGATCTGCAGCTGCTTGAACCATTGCGCGAATTGTTTAAGGACGAAGTGCGACGCATTGGAATCGAACTCGGGCTGCCTGAGAAAATGGTTTACCGCCATCCGTTTCCGGGTCCGGGACTCGGTGTTCGAATTCTGGGCGCAGTCAAAAAAGAGTACGCTGACATTCTGCGCCAGGCGGATGCAATCTATCTGGATGAACTCTATAAAAATAATCTTTATCACGGCATTTCTCAGGCCTTTGCGGTGTTCCTGCCGGTGAAATCTGTTGGTGTGGTTGGAGACAACAGGGCCTACGATTACGTGATCGCGCTGCGAGCGGTTGAGACCGTGGATTTTATGACCGCAAACTGGGCGCAGATTCCTTACGAGGTCCTGGCTACGATTTCCAGCCGTATCATCAATGAAGTGCGAGGGATCAGCCGCGTCACCTACGATATATCGGGCAAACCGCCGGCGACGATCGAGTGGGAGTAGTTTCTCCGGACATTCATACCCGGTTTATGCTGCACGCGCTAATACTTGCAAAGCAGGCTGCGGCGCAGGGTGAAGTTCCCGTAGGGGCGGTCGTCGTCCACGACGGCGAAATCATCGGAGAAGGATTCAACGGCTGCATCGCGCAACACGATGCAACCGCCCATGCCGAGATTGTGGCTATTCGCGACGCATCGAACCAAATAAAAAACTACCGGCTGAGCGGTTGTTCACTGTATGTCACTCTGGAGCCGTGTCTGATGTGTGCCGGATCGATTCTGAATGCGCGCATCGATGAAGTGGTGTTCGGTGCGCGAGACGAGCGGCAGGGCGCGGCCGGCAGTATCCTCAATGCGCTGGAAAGTGACCTCATGGATCGACAGTGTCGTGTCACTGCCGGCGTCCTCGCAGAACAGTCCGCTGATTTGCTGCAGTCTTTTTTTAAGCGTCGACGCTGACTGATGACGGGTTCCGGTTTCAGGAATTCGCTTCCATGAAACGACGAATCTGCAGATAGTTTTCCGCCAGTGGTCTGGCGTCGTGAGGCCCCTGAAAAATCGATGCCACTGTGCCTTCCGGGGTGACTACCAGGACCGCACCACTGTGCGAGACGAGATAGGCCTCGCCGGGTTCATGGGGATCGATTTCGTAGGGAATGCCCAGCTGGGTGGTCAGCGAGTCAACCTGGGTTTTGTCACCGGTCAAACCGTTGAAGTCGGGATTAAAGTAATCGATATAGCGAGCCAGGTTCTCCGGTGTATCGCGAGCGCCATCGACTGACACAAAGGTCACGCGAGTATCGGTTTGTCGCTGGGGGTCCATTTTTCCGATTTCGTCATGAGCCTGTTTCAGAGTCAGCATAGTAATCGGACAGATGTCCGGACATTGGGTGTAGCCAAAAAAGATCAGATTCCATTCGCCCTGCAGCGACTCCAGTCCAACCACATCACCGTCCTGATTGACCATTTCGAAGGGATGGATAATTTTCTGTTGTGGCCATAAAAATCCCGAGATTTCAGGGGGCTTGGTGGCGCCCGGCAGTTTGAAACCATAGAGTCCGATATAGATTCCGAGCAACGCTGCGATCAGGCAACTTGCGGCAAGGATTATGCTCGAGGCCGCGCCTCGCTGATGTCGAATAGAAAAGGAACGGTGCATCGGTATGGAATGTAAAGTCGGCAGGTATACGGAGTATGAGTATCTCTCAGATTCCGGTTGGATCAACGTGAAAGCCGCAAGTTCCTTAAGAAAAATTATGGAGTTCTTAACAAATAGTATAAGAGCATCAGCAGCACAAACCTATCCAGAACGCACAGAATAGGCTAAATTAGCCCGTGTTCGCCGCAAAGGCGTCATCAATGAATACGATTAACGATAGCCTCTGGAGGGCTTTATGAGCTTCACAAACAACAAATTACGCAGTCTCGTGGTTGCGTCAGCAGTTGCCGCGGTTGTTGCCGCGCCGGCTTCTTTTGCAGAAGGAACGCTGAACGTCTACAACTGGGCTGAATATATCGGCGAAGACACCATCGCCAATTTTGAAAAGGAATTTAATATCAAGGTAACCTATGACAACTACGATTCGGTAGAGACCGCTGACGCTAAATTGCTGGCGGGCGGATCCGGCTACGATGTGGTGAGTCATTCCAGTACGTCGATCGCGCGGCTGATTCCGACCGGCATTCTTATGGAACTGGATCACTCCAAACTGCCTAATCTCAAGCACATGCGGGAAGACGTTATGGGGCAGCTGGATTCAAAATGGGATCCGGGCAACAAGTACATCATTCCATATATGTGGGGTACACATGGCGTGACCTATAATGAAGAGCTGGTTAAAGCGACTCATCCCGACGCGCCTGTCGGTTCCATGGATATGATTTTTGATCCGGCGCACATGGAGAAACTGGCAAGCTGTGGCGTGTCGTTCCTGGATTCGCCGACAGACATTATGCCGATGGCGCTGGCCCATCTGGGTCTGGATCCGAGTTCAAACGATCCGGCGGATTACAAGAAAGCAGAAGAAATGCTGGGCAAGGTTCGCCCGTTTATCAAGACGTTTGACAACTACGCCTATCAGCGCATGCCGGAGAAAGAGTTCTGCATCTCAGTAACCTGGGGTCCTGACGGCTTGCTGGCCGTGTCTGGTGCGGAAGAGGCAGGCTCGGACGTTAAACTGGATTTCTACGCACCTCCAGGAAAAGGCAAGGCCAACCTTTGGGTGGACGGCTGGATTATTCCGGCAGACTCCGCTAACAAGGAAAATGCGTACAAGTTCCTGAACTACATGATGCGTCCGGAAGTTGCCGCAGCAGACAGCAACTTCACCTGGTATGCGACCGGCAATAAAGACGCTATTCCTCTGATCGATGAGACCGTCACCGGCAATGAGGCGGCATTCCCGACCGAAGAGCAGGTTGCCGATATGTACACGCTTGCGGTTTTGGAGAAAAAAGCTGAGCGGGCCCGCACCCGTGCCTGGTCCAACTTCAAATCAGGTAACTAGGCTCTAAACACTCATGGCGGTACTTCGGTACCGCCATTTGTTTTGCCGTCCATGGATATGCGGCATCGGTTGTCGCATGTCCCCTGATTCTGTCTCGACCCTTAGAATCCCGTGAACCAACCCAACCCAGAGAGCGGTCCGCCAATCGACACCGATCGACCCTGGCTAGACCCCAGAAACGAACCGTTTATAAAAATCCACGGCGTCAGTAAACGCTTCGGCGACTTTACCGCCGTCGACAGTGTCGACCTCAGCGTATACAAAGGCGAACTGTTTTCCCTGCTCGGCGGGTCCGGCTGTGGCAAGACCACGCTGTTGCGAATGCTGGCCGGATTTGAAAAGCCGTCATCCGGAACCATTCACATTGACGGCGTCGACATGCAAAACGTGCCGCCCCACGAACGCCCGGTCAACATGATGTTTCAGTCTTACGCACTGTTTCCGCATATGACGGTGGAGAACAACGTCGCCTATGGTCTGAAGAGAGACGGTGTGGCCAAGGCGGAAATCGCAGAGCGTGTCAACGAGATGCTGACGATGGTGGAGCTGGAATCGTTCGCCAAACGTAAACCTCATCAACTCTCGGGAGGGCAAAGGCAGCGGGTCGCGCTGGCGCGATCGCTGGTAAAGCGGCCGAAGGTGCTGCTGCTGGATGAACCCCTCGGAGCGCTGGACAAACGTCTGCGGGAGCAAACCCAGTTTGAGCTGATGAATATTCAGGACAAGCTTGGGGTGACATTTATCGTGGTGACCCACGATCAGGAAGAGGCGATGACGCTGTCGACCCGTATCGCGGTGATGGACAAAGGACGTTTCGTGCAGATTGGCACACCCACCGAAATCTATGAGCACCCTGAGACCCGATTTACCGCGAATTTCATCGGCACAGCCAATATGTTTGACGGCCGCGTGGTCAGCTCCGGCGCAGATCTTGTTCTGACCTGTCCGGAACTGTCGACGCCACTCAAGCTACCGACCACGTTTAGTGGTGTCGAAGGCCAGCCGGCAACGCTCGCTGTGCGACCCGAAAAAATAATCATGAGTAAGGATGAACCCACGGACAGTGAACTCACTACGCTTAAAGGCACAGTGAATGATCTCGCCTATATGGGAAACATGTCGGTGTATCGAATAGCGGTCGAAGATGACAAGGTTCTTCAGATTACCGCTCCGAACCAGAGCCGAAGAGACCAGAGGGAAATCGATTGGGATGACGAGGTCTATGTGAGCTGGGACCGTCAGAACGCGATTGTGCTGACCCACTAATGACCGATATCGATTCAGCTGCGGCGAAGCCAACTCTGAACCAGTGGGTGCAGGACAAACTCCAGTCCGGCTGGAAAAACATTATTGTCGGCATCCCGTTTTTTTGGCTGTTGATCTTTTTTCTGGCGCCGTTTGCGATTGTTCTAAAAATCAGCCTTGCCGAGGCTATCATCGCCAGCCCGCCGTTCTCATCGATGATCGAGTGGGCCGACGACGGCATTATGTCGGTGCGTCTGGTGTTCGACAATTACGCCTATCTGTGGGAAGACGAGTTTTACGTCAATACGTATCTGAACTCGCTGAAGATATCGACGATCTCCACGATTATCTGTCTGCTGATTGGTTACCCGATTGCCTACGCTATTGTCCGGGCGTCTTATCCGGCACGAAATATTTTACTGCTACTGGTGATCCTGCCGTTCTGGACCTCGTTCCTGCTGCGCGTGTACGCGTGGATGGGTCTGCTGGCGGATCAGGGCACCATCAACAACCTGCTGATCTGGCTTGGCATTATCGACAGTCCGATCCGACTTGCGTACTCAGAATTCGCGGTCTACGTCGGGATCGTCTATACCTATGTGCCGTTCATGATTCTGCCGCTGTATTCCAATATGGAAAAACTGGATATGTCGTTGCATGAGGCGGCGGCGGATCTAGGTGCACGGCCGATGACTACTTTTCTTACCGTCACGCTGCCGATGACGCTGCCGGGCATTATTGCCGGTTCGCTGCTGGTGTTTATTCCGGCGACGGGTGAATTCGTTATTCCGGATTTGCTGGGTGGCGGCAATGTGCTGATGATCGGACGCGTGCTGTATGGCGAATTCAACGCCAACCACGACTGGCCGGTAGCTGCGGCGGTGGCGATTGCGCTGCTGCTGGTGCTGGTTATTCCGATGATGATTTACCAGTACATCCAGGGTAAGGAGAACGAGGCTAAGTAATGCAAAAGCAGCGTTCGACATTTCTGATCAGCGTGCTCGCCTTCGGTATGGCGTTTCTGTACATCCCGATGGTTCTGCTGATCGTCTATTCGTTTAACTATTCAAAGCTGGTGCCGGTGTGGGGCGGGTTCTCGACGCGCTGGTACACGGTGCTGTTCAACAGCGAAGAAGTCTGGGAGGCACTTTCGCTGAGTTTGCAGATCGCAGTGGTTAACGCGACTTTCGCCACCCTGATCGGGACCATGGCGGGGCTGGCGCTGGTGCGTTTCAAAGGCTTTCGCGGTCGCACACTGTTCTCCGGAATGATCACCGCGCCGCTGGTGATGCCCGAAGTCATAACCGGTTTGTCGCTGTTGCTGTTGTTTATCTCGTTGCAGGAACTGATCGGCTGGCCGGCCAAGCGCGGCTTCTCCACCATCACTATTGCGCACATTACGTTCTCCATGGCGTACGTTGCAGTCATCATTCAGGGCCGTCTCGCTGGCATGGGACAGGACCTGGAGGAGGCTGCGCAGGACCTGGGAGCCAAGCCGTTCCGGGTGCTGACCGATATCACGCTGCCGCGACTGGCGCCGGGTATGCTCGCCGGCTGGCTGCTGGCGTTCACGCTTTCACTGGATGATCTGGTTATCGCCAGTTTTGTCTCCGGCCCCGGATCGACGACACTGCCGATGCTGATCTATTCCCGGGTTCGACTCGGGCTCAGGCCGGACATCAATGCACTGGCGACGATTATTATCGTCACTGTGGCGATTGGCGTAATTATTGCCGGCTGGCTTATGTTCCGGCAGCAGAAGCAAAAAGAGCGGGAAATGCAGATGGCCAACCGCACCTGACCACGGGTGCCCGGTTCAGTGCGCGTTCCTGAGCTGTTCGTTGATATCGCGAACTTCGCCGGCTTTGGGTGGATTTCGCAATGAAGTGACCGGAATAATCTTCTGTATGGCGTGATGAAACTGCCGCACACCCGATTCAATACTCGAAAGCTTCTGTTCCGGTAACGCACTCGACTGCAGACCGTCCTGCATCCAGCGAACAAAATCCTCGTCTTCCTCGTCGGTCTGTCGATTGATGCGCTGGGTCAGGTAGCGGGCCGCCCGGGCCTCGCGCCGGTCGTCGGGAAAGTGATAGGTGCCGCCGATATACCAGGTGGTATCGATGGACTTTGGAATTGTCATGTAGAACTCGACGCTATCCGGATACAGCCCCAGAACCATGCTCGGAAAAATTCCGATGTATTGCCACGTTCGCTGACAGTCTTCTGGTAAATGCTCGAAACGTGGCAGCAGAGACAGATAGTTTCTAACGCTCCAGGTCTCGGAAGCGGAGTCGTTCAGCTTGCCGTGGCTGTGGGGAATGCCGTCGACAAACTCGTCGATGTAATCCTTGCCGTAGAGCTGTTGAAGGGAAGGGTGGCCCACCGGGACGTGATAGCCCTCATTGTCGATATCGTGAATAACCTTCCAGTTGTAAGGCCGCTCGACACGGTACCGGGATTCAGGCTCCATCTGCAGCTTGTCGAGTTGATACGGCGCGAGAATATGATCCACAGCTTTCAGCTGTTCGGAAATCGGTGGCGCATCCCCCTGCATGCGAATAAATATAAATCCCTGCCAGACTTCCAGATCAACACTGACCAGTGCATGGTCTTTAACATCAAAATCGTCAAAGGTCCGCTTCGCGGGCACGGCGACAAGCGCGCCGGAGCTGTCAAACGCCCAGCCGTGAAACGGGCAGGTGATGCGATGACGGCAGCTGCCGCGCTCCCGGTCCAGAAGCTTGGCGCCACGATGGCGACAGACATTGTGGAACGCTCGCAGTACGTCATCCTTGCCACGCAGAATAAGGATGCGCTCGCCCAGGGCATCCAGAGTCAGAAACTGCAGAGGCTCACTGACTTCTGATACATGACCGACCAGCAGCCATTGTTCCCGAAAAATGTGCTGCATCTCCAGTTCCAGCAATTCCTCGTTCATATACGTCCAGGGCTGCAACAGGTCGGATCGCTCCGGCGTTTCAGTGGGCGCCGTGGTGTTGGAAACCGGGGGCTTCGTAGTTACGCTGCCCGGGAAAATGCCGGGCATTAGAGCGGTCAAAAAATCATGGCACTGCCGTCGCGCCGCGTCGGCGTCGAAGGTGTCCGGTAAATACAGCTTGTCCTGCCAAAGACCGTCAATCAGCCCGATAAATGCGCGCGCAAACGGTTCGGCGGCACTGGCCGGAAGGCTGATTCGGTTGCAGAGTTCACCAAAGAGCTGAATCAGGGTCTTCAGATACTCCTCTTCATGCTTTCCGTAGGTCTCCATATAGGCCTGACGATGGGCGGAATCGCTTGAAAACGCGTGCCATACCGCAATTTTGTCGGCGTCGCAGTGCTTTGAGCTGAAGTGAAAATCAATCAAAGCCGTGAGGCAGGCAGCGGGATCCGAATGTGTCTGCATCACCCGATTTAAATCGGACTGGAATTCCTCGTGCAATGATGCGAGGGTACCGAGCAGTAAGTTCAGCTTGCCATCAAAATAAAAATTCACAATCCCGTTGGAGAGATTGGCTTCCTGGGTGACTCGACTGATGGTAGTACCGGAGAGACCGTACTGACTGATACAGCGTGTGGTGGCGCTGATCAGCTGCTGACGACGAAAATCGTCTTTCGCAAGACCGGGGCTTTGCTTCATGATCTGAATGCTACAATATTGAACCTGTATTCAAATTATTGAACGAAAATTCAAAAATGTCAAAAAGCTCATCTACCACAAGACCAGGAACATCACCCGAAAGTGCGTTATTTCCTGCTCGACGATCTTCTTAAGGCCTTGAAGGCCAAGCGTCCTGAGTCTCTACTCCTCTCAGCTCTTTTTCCCCTCAATAGTCAAACGAATGACCTTGAAAAGAATGCATCCACGCATTATCGTTCCATTACCCTCGCCGACTCGGCGAAGAAAGAAGATCGAGATGTTCTTGCCAAAGTCTTTCTTCATCTGCTTTTTCAACGATTCAAAACCAAAACGAC
>JBCCGE010000071.1:0-16029 GCA_039029455.1 Pseudomonadota bacterium
GAATTTCCCGGCGCTCCACCAGTGCTCCGGAGCGCCAGCCGCGCCCATTTTCCACCTGCTCATTTGCAAGTACTGTCTGTTCAACAGGATCCCAGTTGACGACCGCCATTTTTTTATAGGCCAGATCTTTCTCAACCAGTCGGGTAAAAAACCACTGCTCCCATTTATAGTACTCGGGGGTGCAGGTTGCCAGTTCACGGTTCCAGTCATAGGCAAAACCGAGTCGTTTAAGCTGACCTTTCATGTACTCGATATTGGAATACGTCCATTTGGCGGGCGGCATCTGATGCTTGATAGCCGCATTTTCTGCGGGCAGACCGAACGCATCCCAACCCATAGGCTGCATCACGTTTTTACCCAGCATGCGCTGGTAGCGACTTATGACATCCCCGATGGTGTAGTTACGTACGTGCCCCATGTGCAGCTGACCCGAGGGATAAGGCAGCATAGAAAGGCAGTAATATTTTTCCTTGTCCGGATCCTCAGTGACGGCAAAGCTCTGGTTTTGCTCCCAGTAGCGCTGGATGTCCGCCTCAATTTCAGCAGGGTTATATTCCCGTGTCATGGGGTCAATCGATCAAAAAAGGGTGCTGGATTTTAACGTAACCCGTTGGTGTTCGGCATTTTTGATTCTTGTGCATTCCTGATCAAAAGTGTCCTGTTTTTCTAACTGCAACGAAGGGTTTTTATTGCGGGGTTCGCCTGTTGGCGAGGCCCTTTGGTTTCGGCCAAAGGACCCAAAGCCATTTGCTCCTGGAGAACAGCGCTTCGCGTACCCTCAATACGGATATAAATAGAGGGTCGCTCATATTCGCATCCGCTCAGGATGAGCTCAATCGGACTCCTGTCCGATTGCCCCTCTATTTCTACCCTCCATTCGGCTGTTCTAAGTCGCGGTTTGGTGGTATCTGGAACGCTCTTCTCCTTCCAAAATCAACGTCGGACAACGGTCTTTGGCCTCTTCCGACCTACTCCATCAAAAAAAGAAGGTGCCGTGCTGTACCGCGATTTAAAGCTGCCGACCGGAGAGGTTATGACTGAGGACGATGATGCATGGATGCATCATCGAGCGACTCCTGAGCGGGACGCGAATAGGAGCGTTCCCAGTCAGAGACTCGGGAGGGAGGGAACCCGAAGGGCGGTTTTCATGAGCAAATGCTTTTGCTTACTTTTGGCGAAACAAAAGTAAGGCGCCAACAAGGCGAAACCCTGCGTTGAATTCAAGGTTCGATTTGTCGGATAACGGCCTTCGGACTCTTCCGAACTACTCCACAAAAAAAGAATGCGTCGTGCTGCACCCGAGATTTAAAGCCGCCGACCGGAGAGACTCTAAATGAGGACGGCGGCGCAGGGAAGCGCCGTCGAGCGACTCCTGAGCGGGACGCGAATAGGAGTGTTCCCAGTCAGAGTCTCGGGAGGGAGGGGACCCGAAGGGCGGTTTTCATGAGCAAATGCTTTTGCTTACTTTTGGCGAAACGAAAGTAAGGCGCCAACAAGGCGAAACCTTTCGTATCAGGTTTGTTCAAAATTCGAAATACGGTTCGCTGTTTAAACCGACAACTGCGGTAATTCGAACTTATTTCGAAACCGTCTCGATTGCCTGAACCTGCCGAAAGCCCCGCGGCAAAAATTTGCCGCGCTGTGCTCGTGTGCCGACATAGGTATCAAAATCTGCAGGCTTCAGATTGAGGTAGCGTTTCCCGCTGAACACCCGCAGATGATCTCCCTCCTGAAAAACAGCGGTATCGATGACCCATTCTTCGCCGGCTTTAAATTTAGCGGAAGGTACGTTCATCATCTTCACGCCCTTGCCCTTGGACAGTTGAACCAGCTCACCTACGGTAAAAATCAGCAGTCGGCCAACATTGGTCAGTACCGCAATCCAGTCGTCCTCAAAATCAAACACGCGCCGGGGTACCAGCACGGCGGCGCCATCGGGTACCCGCAGGGTGGTTTTCCCGGCCTTGTTTCGGGTCACCATTTCTCCAAGAGGCGCAACGAAACCGTAACCCGCGCTGGTGCACAGCAGGAACTCGTGGTCTGATGACCCCATCATCAAACCGCTGAATGTGGCGCCAGCCTTAGGATTAAACTGACTGCTGAGCGGCTCGCCGTAGCCTCGAGCGGACGGCAGTGAATGCGGGGTTAGCGCGTATGTTCGTCCGGTGCTGTCGATCGCCAGCAGAATGTCGTTGGTTTTACCCTGAACAGCGCTCAGATACTTGTCACCTGACTTGTACGACAGCTGCTGGGGCTCCAGATCATGTCCTTTTCCAGCACGTACCCAGCCTTTCACGGAAAGCACTACGGTGACTGGTTCTGCGGGGATGAGTGCATTCTGATCGATGGCTTTGGCCGCTTCGCGCTCAACAATCGGTGAACGACGAGCATCGCCAAACTCCTCGGCGTCCGCGATCATCTCGTCGCGCACCAGTCGCTTCAGCTTGGCCTTGGAGTTGAGTACACCGTCGAGCCATTGTCGCTCTTTTTCCAGCTCTTCCTGCTCGCCGCGAATTTTCATCTCTTCGAGCTTGGCCAGGTGTCGCAACTTCAGCTCGAGAATGGCCTCTGCCTGTACGTCGGTAATATTGAAGCGTTTCATCAGAACCGGCTTTGGCTTGTCCTCGGTGCGGATAATGCGAATGACCTCGTCAATATTCAGAAACGCTACCAGCAGGCCTTCGAGGATATGCAGACGTTCGACTACTTTATCAAAGCGAAACTGCAGTCTACGGGTTACCGTCTGCAAACGGTACTCGATCCATTCTTTCAGTAGGGATTTCAGATCGAATACACGCGGACGACCGTCCAGCCCGATCATGTTCAGATTGACTCTGTAGCTTCGTTCCAGATCTGTCGTGGCAAACAGATGATTCATCATGGCCTCGATATCCACCCGGTTCGATCTTGGCTCAATCACCAGTCGCGTCGGATTTTCGTGGTCGGATTCGTCTCGCAGATCAGCCACCATGGGCAGTTTTTTCGCCATCATCTGCGCTGCGATTTGTTCCTGGACCTTGGAACCTGAAACCTGATAGGGCAGTGCGGTGATAATGACTTCAGACCCTTCCTGCATCCATGCGGCGCGCTGTCGAACCGAGCCGTTACCTGACGCATACAGTTCCGCGATTTCCTGTGTCGATGAAATAATTTCGCCTTCAGTGGGAAAATCAGGGCCTTTAATATGTTCGCAAAGCTCAGCCAGAGATGATTTGGGGGCCTCCAGCAGTCGAATGCACGCGCTGACGACTTCACGCAAGTTGTGCGGAGGAATGTCGGTGGCCATACCGACCGCAATGCCCGAGCCACCGTTCAGCAGCACATTGGGTAACCGCGCTGGCAGCAACTTTGGTTCACGCAGCGTGCCGTCAAAATTCGGCGCCCAGTCTGTTGTGCCCTGAGTGAGTTCCTCCAGCAGCAGCTGTGCGTACCGGGTGAGACGGGATTCGGTGTAACGCATGGCCGCAAACGATTTCGGATCGTCCTGACTGCCCCAGTTACCCTGACCATCGATCAAGGGATATCGATAACTGAAAGACTGGGCCATCAGAACCATAGCTTCGTAGCACGCGCTGTCGCCGTGAGGGTGAAACTTGCCAAGTACGTCGCCGACGGTGCGGGCAGATTTCTTGTATTTGGCCGCCGCATGGAGCCCAAGATCGGACATTGCGTAAACGATGCGTCGCTGGACCGGCTTCAGGCCGTCGGCGATATTTGGCAGTGCCCGATCGAGAATGACGTACATGGAGTAGTCCAGATACGCTTTTTCCGTGAATTCAGCGAGGGAGAGTTTTTCGAGTTCTGCAGGCGCATGAATCAGATCAGCCTGCTTTTTGTTGGAGGAGCCAGAGCGGGACTTGCGCGGCATAAATACAGTCGGTTAAATAATCGGTTAATCAATTATAACGGAAGCCGGTTTTTATGAACCTATCAAACAATACCGATCAGTCTGAAAAATTGCTCGTTGACGGGTCCGCACCGTTACGTGCAGAGGATGTCCTGGCGATGTTGGACGAATGTGGAATTTCGTACAGCAACCAAACCCATAAAGCACTATGGACGGTTGAGGATTCCAAGTCTGTGCGCGCTATCGATGATATGGGTCACACCAAAAATCTGTTTTTGAAGGACCGCAAAAAAGTCATGTGGCTGGTGACACTGCACGAGGATCGTCAGGTGGATCTGAATGCATTGTCGGATACGCTGCAGGCGAAACGTTTTTCGTTCGCAACCCCCGAACGTCTTATGCATTATCTGGGCGTAATTCCAGGTGCCGTGAGTCCGTTTGCGCTACTGAACGATACGACAAGGCAGGTGAACTTCGCTATAGATTCGACATTAATTGCGCAGCCGGATATTCATGTTCACCCGACAGACAACACTATGACCACCACACTGCAGACAACCGATTTGCTTGATTTCCTTTCGCGTAAAGGGGTGACTCATCGAGTCCTTGAATAGTGTCGATCAGCTTTCAAGAAGTCGCGGCATCATCTCCACCAGATTGCAGGGACGGGTGCGGTAGTCGAGCTGGTGGCAAATGAGTTTTTCCCAGGCCAGCTTGCAGGCACCGGAAGATCCGGGAAGTACGAATACATAGGTGCCGTTGGCCACCCCGGCAAAGGTTCGGGACTGCAATGTCGAGGTGCCGATATCGTCATAGGATAAAACCCGGAACATTTCACCGAAACCATCCAGCTCTTTATCAAGCAGGGGTCGAACGGCTTCCGGAGAACCATCGCGTCCGCTGACGCCGGTGCCTCCGGTAGTGATTACGACCTGAACGTCCGGATCAGCAATCCATCTCGCGACGACAGCACGAATCTGATAGACATCGTCTTTGGTGATGATCTTCTCCGCCAGAGTGTGTCCGGCTTTTGTAAGGCGATCAACCAGCGCTTTTCCGGATTTGTCGTCTGCCTCCGCACGAGTATCTGATGCCGTGAGAACAGCGATATTTACGGGTATCAGTGAGCGAGTGTTGTCCGTTGTCATGGAAGTATCGGCGGTACGTGCCTGGGTTGGTTTGGGCGATGCTATAGTATCCAACTCCGATGTTGGATAGATCAAGAGGTGTCTGTTGGCGATTGTCGTTAAATGTTTTGCCAGCCTGCGCGAGCAGCTGGGGGTAAGTGAAAAATCTCTCGACTGCGTCGGCGGACAGACCATCAGTGATGTCTGGTACGCGATAACCAGCGACCCTCCGCCCGGAAATTTGCTGTGTGCCTGCAACCTTGAATACGTTGACTTTGATCATCTGGTCAAGGACGGCGACGAAGTGGCTTTTTTCCCGCCGGTTACAGGAGGATGACTTGACGGTTGAAATAAGGCCGGAGGACTACGATCCCTGGGTCGAGCTCTCTCGTTATCAGGCCCGCTCGGATCGACTTCAACCGGGCGCCTTCGGCGCCTGTGCATCTTTTGTCGGCACCATGCGAGACTTTAGTGAAGGTGACAACGTGTCATCCATGACTCTGGAATACTATCCAGGGATGACAGAAAAACAACTCAACGACCTTGTCGAGGGTGCGATTGCCAACCATGAACTGATTGATGCGCTTATTTTGCATCGAGTGGGCGAAGTTCGTCCGGGCGATGCGATTGTGTTGGTTGCGACGTGGTCGGCTCACCGTAAGGCATCGTTCGACGCCTGCAGACTAATAATGGAACACCTCAAATCTCAGGCGCCATTTTGGAAAAAGGAGCAACTGTCCGACTCCGAGCGTTGGGTGGAGTCAAATACATCGGGTTAACACAGGCAAATTTTAATGCAGATGTGACATTGATCACATCTCCGTGAAACACCACTGCGTTAGCATGAATACAGACCAGGTTAATGTCTGGTCAAAAACGCACTGTTCATGAATTCCGGAGGATTTCGAATGGTTAACAGCAGCCATCAGTGGATCAAGGTGTTCGTTCTTCTGTTTTTCGGTTTGTTCCTTGGTCATAATGCGGTCGCGCAGGTCCGTGTGATCGTCGTTCCTATCGGGGAGGATGGAAAGCCGCTTGCAAACATTGTGACTGTCGCCAAATCGAATGGAGACTTTGATAATCCAGTTGAAGCCCTCGAGTCCATAGACGACGCCGACGACGTCAATCCCTATCTGATTTTTATCGCCCCGGGGTTGTACGATATTGGGTCGACTCAACTGCAAATGAAACCCTACGTTGATATCAGTGGCAGCGGGGAGGGTATCACCGTGATCCAGGGTGCGGTGAGTGACACAGCCATTGGCGCGAATTCCGCACTCGTTGTTGGTGCATCCTCGTCCAAATTGAGAGAACTGACCATATATTCCAGAAATGGCCTGTCTGCGTTTCAGGGCGGTATATATATCGAGGATGTGGCGAGAACAGAGGTGGAAAACGTTTCGATTGACGTGTTGGGTACGGCAGCGTTTCAGTACGGAATCTATGCGGCAGGGTTGACCAATCTTAGACTGATTAATGTTGACGTGTATGTTACCGGTGGTCAGGGTGAACAGTATGGAATACTGAATAATGGATTTACGATGGAAACCGGATCCCATTCCTCGGTTCTGGTAACCCGGGGAGTTGCGAATCAGTACGGTATTGCGTCAGTGCGCGCATCCTCGGACATCAGCGAGACCTCGGTGGAGGTGTCGGGTGGAACCACCAATCAGTACGGGGTTTTTGGGCGCGTTGATTCCAAAACAAATCTCACCGATAGTGTAGTGGTTGTCAATGATGGCGCCGATGATTTTGGTGTTTACATGACCGATTCATCGTCAAGTGCCAGAGTGAGTAACAGCGAAGTCACCGCATCGAACAGTAGTGTTTTTGCGAGCACAGGTGCGAATGAAAATGAAACCTATATCAGCGACTCAATTCTAACCGGTGGGGTGATGGGTGATCCGGTTTGCTCGTTTACATTTCAAAGCAGTGGTGTTGAATTGGACGACAGCTGCCAGCCGGCACCCTGATTCAAGTGGACTGGTCGCAGCCGGGAACTGCTCGTATCACGTTTCGTGCAAAAGCAGGTTCACAATTCGATCAGCATCGAAAAAGGACAGTTAGATATTGGCTCAAACAGCCCCCGAAAACGTATCACACTGATCCATGTCCCCGGTCTGCAAGCCCTTGAAGAACCATGTCTGTCGCTGCTGAGCAGTGCCGTGAGTAAAACTTTCGGGAACAACGTAACCGCGAGCGCGTTTTTGCAGGGTGTCGTCTCCGATCGCCGCTGCAGCGGTTAGTCCTTCCTGAATATCGCCCTCTTCCAGAAGTTTTCTGGAGCGATGCGCGTGATGGGCCCAAACCCCTGAAAAACAATCCGCCTGCAGTTCCATTCGAACCTGTATCTGGTTGGCCTGGGCCTGTGACGACTGGGCTTTCGCTCGCTGCACTCGCTCGGATATCCCCATCAGGGTTTGTACATGGTGTCCGACCTCATGAGCGATAACATACGCCTGTGCGAAATCGCCGGGCGCGCCAAATTTGTTTTTCAGTTCGTCATAAAAATTAAGATCGATGTAGAGCTGGTAGTCGCCGGGACAATAAAAGGGTCCGGCAGCAGAATCTGCGTAACCGCAAGCCGATTGTGTTGCCCCATTGAATACGATCAGTTTGGGTTCCTGGTAACGAGCGTTGCGGGATTTAAAGATACTTTTCCATACGTCTTCGGTGTCGGCCAGCACGACGCTGACGAAATCTACCTTTTCTTTATACTCCGGCGATGATGGCGCCGACTGTTCCTGCTGTCCGCCTCCGGTCAGACCTCCGCCAATCTGCATTACCGCACGAGGATCGACACCCAGAAACATGGCGACGACCGCCAGCGCAACCATACCAATACCGCCACCCGCGATTGCCCGACGCTTGCCACGTCCGCCTCTTACTTCAACGTTGCTGCTTCTTCTGCCTCGTTGCCACCGCATCTCGATTCTCCGAAATTAGTTTTAAATTCAGTACAAGCTTATCATTTTGACACACAGAGACTGAAGCGCTAATGAATCGACACTCATCCTTCGGTCTCGGGTATTGTCTTAGGTGCGGCCTAGAGCAGCGGGCTCACCGCCTTGTCGATGTCTTCCCAATCCATCTCGCCCAGATGCGTGCGTGCAAGTTGTCCGCTTTGGTCGTAGATAGCCGTGAACGGCAGTGCACCGGTGTGATTGCCCTGAGCACGCATCAATTCACCGCCACCGATGATCGCAACCAGAGACGGATAGTTCATCCCGATTTCGTCCGAAAACCGGCGGGTCGCGTCAAGGAGATCGTGAGCAATACCAATCACTTGCACACCCTGTCCACCCTTTTGTCGCTGATATTCTATGAATACCGGAATCTCTTTGAGACAGGGTGGGCACCAGGTCGCCCAGTGATTGACGACAACGATTTTACCCAGCCACTCTTCGGCATTGCGGATGGTTTTGTCGATATCGGGAAATTCAATTTGTCCCAGCGAGGGCGAAGTCGGTTCAGCAGGCTTTTGTCGCCGGGATTTGCCTATATACAGGCCTATACCCATAGAGCTCAGTGCGAGCAGTGGCAGAATTACGCGCCGTTTCACAGATGGTCAACGATGGCCAGGAACTCGTCTGACTTTCGGTATCCGTAAAAATTCAGATCCTTTCTCTGGATTCCCTGCTGATCAAAAAACAGCACGGCCGGGGGTCCAAAAACACCGAATCGACGTTTAAGTGCCTTGCGGTCCTGATCCTTTGGATCGGTTACATCGACCTGCAGTGTCACGAAGTCCTGCTGCAGTCTGGACACGACCTGCATATCTGTGAAGGTCGTTTTTTCCATGCGAACACAGTCGACGCACCAGTCAGCGTAGTAGTCGATCATGACGTTCTTACCTTGATTCCGCGCCAGCAGTAGCTGCTGTTCGAGCTCCGACTCATTGTTCACTCGCGTAAACAGGTGCAATCCGCCGGTCTCATCTTCGGAGCTGGCGATGGAACCGCGTTGAAAAAGAGAATCAGGCAAAGGCCGCAGAATATCCCGCTCACCAAAAAATCCGCCAATCAACGCAAAGGTGCCCCATATAAGCATTACCGTGCCTGTGCCCTTGAACAGTCGCTGCCAGCCCGAGCTGCCAGCCGGCAAAGAAGACGTTGCACCCATATAGATACTGATTACGATGAGGAAAACGCCCCATAGGAGCAACACAGGTACATCGGGAAGTGCCTGCAGCAGATAGATCGCTACACCGATCAACATTACGCCGAATACGTGGTTTACGGTGTCCATCCACTTGCCGGCTCTCGGAATCACGTGACCTGCGCCAAAGCCGAAAAGGATGAGCGGGATGCCCATACCCAACGCCATCAATACCATGATGCCGGCGCCAAGAGTGGGATCAGCCTTGCTGATGGCCAGACCGAGAAATGAAATCAGAATGGGGGAAACACAGGCACCGACTATCAGCGCCGACACCAGGCCCAGGACAAATACCATGGGTACCTTGCCGCCAAAACCATCGGTTTTGGTCTGCAAGGCGGATTGGATTGCTGAAGGCATTTGCACCCGAAACAGTCCGAACAAACTGAGCGCCATTACTATGAGAATTGCGCACAGTATGCCGATAGCCAGCGGAGTCTGGAAATAGGCCTGCAACTGATCACCGGTTGCGCCGGCGATTGCGCCCATAGCGGCGTAAGTTACCGCACTGCCTGCAACGTAAACTATCGCCAGCGTGCCGCCTCTGGTTCGGGTCAGATTTTCACCCTGACCGGCAATCACACTGGACAAAATGGGGATCATCGGCAATACGCAAGGTGTAAACGCCAGACCAATCCCTGCCACCAGAGCGCCAACCATGATCCAGAAAATTGGTGTGGTCTCGGCCGGATTCAGCAGTGATGTGACGGAGCGGGGCGCTGAGCCTGCTGGAGATGCTGTATCGATTTCATCAGCCGCAGCTGTTGATACCAGTTGCGGCAGTTCCAGAGTGAAAGACTTCGAGACCGGCGCATAACAAATGCCGTCCTCAGCACAGCCCTGATAGACTGTCTCCACTGTAAAAGTGGTTGGGTCCGGATCCTGACGCAGCAACTTGATCGGAAGTATGAAGTCTTTTTTATACACCTCCATTTCACCAAAGTAATCGTCTACTTTCATGACGCCTGGTGGTAGATCAACAGCGGCGAGTCGTGCATTCCCCTCGCCGGTGATCGTTGTTTTTTCCCGATAAAGGTAGTACCCGTCAGCAATGTCGAAGCTGACATTCAGGCTATTGTCACCTGATGAGGCCACCTTAATCTTAAATGCATCATCAACATCGAGAAAATCGTCTTCGACGAGACCGAGAGAGAGCAGGTCCCTGAGCTGTTCAATACTGGAAAGCTCATTTTCTGTTGATGGCTCAACGGAATCTGCAACTTCATCGTCTTCGGACTCGCTCGCCTGATCAATGGTCTCAATCATTGGCTGGATCATGCTGTCGCCGACCCCAAGGGGATTAGTGACTTCGAGCAAGCCGTTGGTGTTGATGGGGTTCGACAGCGGTACGGCTTCCGCGGCATTGGCATCTTCAGCGAGCAGCTCAAGAGCCAGGTCACGTTTCATTGGCGGGTAGCACACACCTATCGGTTCGTTGCAGCCCTGACCGAGTGCAACGACCTTCGCGTCGCTGGTGAGATCAGCGGGTGTCTCGACAGAAAACTCGATGGATCCTGTGAATACTTCGAGCTGTTCCTCTACCCCGGTAAGTGCCATGTCCCATTTCATTTTGCCCTTGGGCAG
Source organism: Pseudomonadota bacterium (assembly GCA_039029455.1). GTDB lineage: Bacteria > Pseudomonadota > Gammaproteobacteria > Arenicellales > Poriferihabitantaceae > JBCCGE01. The sequence continues at coordinate 10,717 of JBCCGE010000071.1, forward strand.
ATTCAGGTCCAGTTCTGCCCCATCGATCTCAAGACCGATCCGATCCTTGTACATGTAATAGCCGTCTGCAATATCCCAGCGGATACTGATCAGATTATCGGCTTTAGTGGCTTCCACGGAGAAAGCCTGTTCTTCTGGTAGCAGTTCCTGAGCAGTAACCAAGCCGCTCAGACTCAACATCAGAGCGGTCAGTAACAGTGCAATAGGATTTTTGGTTTTCACGAACGAATACCTGAGCTGTGGAGTCCCCGCATCCCGACCCGGATAGCGTTCTCTAACCGACTGCGGATTACATAAATAGTTCGAATCCGGGGAGGTGACTGGAAATTTTACAGTTAACCTCGATATAGTGGGTAGGCCTGCAGTCGGATTAAGGCTAATTCTTTCTGAATTCCCGGGATTCCAATGAAATTTCTGTTTCTGATCTTTTTTCTGATTCCACTGATCGAAATTTATTTTTTGATCAAAATCGGCAGTATTGTCGGCGCGCTGCTGACCGTATTTTTGGTCGTGTTTACCGCAATGTTGGGAGCAGTCCTGGTTCGCGCTCAGGGATTTAGCACCATAGCCAGAGTTCAGATGCAGGTTGCTCGCGGCAACGTTCCAGCCGTCGAGGTCATCGAGGGACTCATGTTGTTTCTTGCAGGCGCACTGTTGTTGACGCCTGGCTTCTTCACCGATGCCATTGGATTTATTTTGTTGACGCCACCGCTCAGGCGCGCGCTGATTTTCTGGGGACGAGATCGGGGGGTGTTCCGCCGTACCATGGCTTCAGCGCCGAATTTTTCATCCAGCGGTGATCAGGGGCGCTCGCAGACGACACAGGGACGGGTCATCGAAGGTGAATACAAGGATTTGGACTAGCCAGAAAATTCCAAAAAGCGGCCCGACTGAAACAACACATTCTTTTAAATCACGCGCTTATATCTTGCTTGACGGTTTTCGAGACAATCCGGATTGCCCTTCCGACGATGTAAGTCTTCTATGGGGACTCAATTTCGAATTGCATTTTGGCTTATCCCCGTCGAACCGAAGCTAAGGCTGCACTTCTTCGGACGATCGCCCTACCGGATAAACTGATTCGAGTCAGCGGCATTGTCGGCTATTGGCTCGACACCAGCTCTCGTTCGAGATTCTCCAGTTCCTCTGCCGCCGCGTACCAACCGGATTCCGTTTTTGACAGGTCACCCTCCAGCGCCGATTTGTCCTGCATCAGTTTAGCCAGTCTCGCTGTGCTTTCTGTTTCGTATGTTTCCGGGTTCTGCAGGATGGAATCGAGTTCAGAAATTTTCCGACCCAGTTTTTCCATCGACCGTTCCAATTCGCGAATCCTGTCACGTGCTGGTTTCAGCTGCGCTCTTTTCTGAGCTGTTTGCTGTCGTTTCTGCTTTTTGGTCAGAGAGTCGTTGTGTCGGCTCGCTGATGCATTACCTTGAGGATCGGCGCCCTGGCCGGTCTTCTGTCGGAGCAGTCGCAGATAAGCGTTTATATCGTCTTTAAAGGGCGTCACCTGACTGTTTTGAATCAGCACAAGATCATCGGTGACAGCATTTAGCAGGCTGCGATCATGGGAAACCAGAATAATGGCGCCTTCATATGACTGCATGGCAACCGTAAGAGCATGTCGCATTTCCATGTCCAGATGGTTGGTCGGCTCATCCAGTAGCAGCAGATTGGGGCGCGAATAAATGATCATTGCCAAAACCAATCGGGCTTTTTCTCCGCCGGAAAAAGGTCCGATAAGTTCATCGACACGGTCACCCTGAAAATTGAAACCACCCAGAAAATTTCGAATTTCCTGAGGTGTTGCTGCGGGAAAAGATTTCTGAAATTGCTGCATTGGGCTCAAATTCGGGTCCAGCAGCTCCAGTTGATGTTGCGCAAAATATCCCGTCGTCAGGTGCTTGGCTTTTTGGCGTCCCCCCGTCATCGGTAAAATTTCGCCTTCAATCAGCTTGATCAATGTGGATTTACCCGCGCCGTTGGCGCCCAGCAACCCTATGCGGTCGCCTCCGCTGAGTGACAGATTGACATTTTTGAGGACTGCATTTCCGTCATATCCTGCATCGACGGCCTCCATTTTGACCACTGGATCTGACAGGCGATCGCAGGTTCCAAATTCAAACTGGAAAGGTGACCCCGAATGTGCTGGTGCGGATTGCTGCAGTTTCTCCAGAGCTTTGATCCGGCTCTGCGCCTGTTTGGCTTTACTCGCCTTGTAACGGAAGCGCTTAATGAACGACTCCATGTGCGCTATCTTTTTTTGCTGCCTTTCGAACAGCGCCTGTTCATTTGAAAGCCGTTCGGCGCGTGTTCTTTCGAACTGGGTATAGTTCCCGCTGTAGGTGCGAATGCCGCAATTGTCGATATGCAGGATACGCTTGCAGGCACCATCTATGAAATCCCGATCGTGAGAGATAACCATCAGGGTTCCGCTGTACTTTTTAAGCCATTCTTCTAACCAAACGATGGCGTCCAGATCGAGGTGATTCGTGGGTTCGTCCAGAAGCAGCAGGTCGGACGGTTTCATCAATGCCTGTGCGAGATTCAGTCTGACTCTCCAACCACCGGAAAAAGACCGCGTCGAGCTGCCGTGATGTTCGGCAGGAAAGCCAAGTCCTGACAGGAGTTTGGCGGCTTTTGAGGGTGCGCTGTATCCGTCGATTTCATCCATCTTCGCAAACAGAGCGGCACTTCTCTCCCCATCGTGCTGTGCGCGATCCAGAGCTGTTTGCACATTGCGAAACTCAGCATCACCATCCAGAACATAATCGAGGGCGGACTGGTCACTCGATGGCGTTTCCTGCGCGACGTGGCTGATTCGCAGATCAGGGGGCAAAGTGATATCGCCGGTATCCGAATGCAGTTCACCGCGAATCAAATCAAAAAGGCTGGATTTACCCGTGCCGTTGTCACCGACAAGGCCTATTTTCTCTCCCGGATGGAGGTCCAGACTAACCCGCTCAAAAAGGAGTTGGGTGCCCCTTCTTAGAGCAATATTGGAGAGCTTGATCATGCTTTGAGTGTATCAAAGGCATTTCCTGGTTTGAGTTCATGCCGTCAGGCTCCTCTGTCCCCTGCTTTTACGCACACTTTTTAAAACCAGTATCTGAAGTCTTGCCGCTGTGATCCGATGTAAAAGATTGCATATACGACACTTCGATGCGGCAATCATTGTTCATTGCGGTTACCAAAGTTTGCGGTCGATTTGCTTTATCGCGACTGTTGAGTGGCCGTTGAAACCGCAGACATGACAATTTTCTCCCCAGTGTCCTGATGGCGTTCAAAAACGTTTGAGATCGCAGGGCCCTGCTCTTCAGCATATGACGTTCTATGTCTCGGTAGTCGTACGTTTGCTCAGGTGGGCGATAGTGTGGATTGCCCGCCAGGGCATTCCACTGAAGGAGACGCTTTTCAAAATTACCGGCCCTGATGGATTTGTTTTTCATAGTAGAATTCCTGAATTAAGATTTTGATGTGTTGGTTGCTTTTTTAGCTGAGAAAGCATGATATTTGACTATGTCTACTACGACAAACGAGTTGTTCTTAATTTGAATATAGAAAATCTAAAGTGAGAAAGCTGCCTCCACTGAATGGCCTCCGTGCCTTTGAAGCAGCCGCAAGGCATCTCAGTATCAGCCTTGCGGCTGCTGAACTGTATGTCACTCCAGGAGCCGTCAGCCAGCAGGTCAAGGCTCTGGAAAGCCATCTTGGCGTTCGGTTGTTTCACCGACACAACCGGCAAATCGAGTTAACGGAAGCGGCGCGAATGCTGCTGCCCGGAGTTACAGAAGGTTTTGATCGCATTTCAGGAGCGACGAACCAATTGAAACAGCGACAGAGGAATCAGCCGCTGACGGTGACCATGTCACCAACATTCGGCGCCCGATGGCTGGTGCCGAGATTGCAACGATTTCAGGCAGCATACCCTGACATTAATGTCAGAATCGATGCGACTGCCGAACTGGTTGATCTGCATCAAAGCGAGATTGATCTCGGTATCCGATTTGGGGGTGGGCGATACGATGGCCTGGAGAGTGAATGTCTGCTTGAGCAGTCCGTTTTTCCCGTCTGTAGTCCTGACCTTTTAGACGAACACATGCAGCTGAATGAACCAGAGGATTTATTTCAATTCACGTTACTCCATGGTGACTATCCATTCGGGGAATTCGCCTGGCCGGATTGGTCAAACTGGTTTCAGACTGTTGGTGTCGATTACCGCGAGCCTTCCGGCGGCTTGAGATTTACACAGCCAGACCTCATCATCCAGGCAGCCATCGCCGGCCAGGGGGTTGCACTCGCAGGGAGCGTTGCGGTCGACAGCGAACTCGATTCAGGGCGACTGATGAAGCCCTTCACTCAGGCTATTGTCGGAGAGTTTTCCTACTATTTGGTATGGTCAGCTGAAAAAGCGAATCGACCGGAACTGGTAGCTTTTCGCGCGTGGTTAATCGAAGAAACTGCACACTATCGCAACGAAAATGACAGAAGCCCCAAACGCTGATTCGATTCGGGAAATATCTGAGCTTTCAGCAGATCAGCTTCGGGCACATCAGATACAAATCCTGCGATCGGCTGAGAGAACCCGAGGTGATGTTCTGTTGGTTGAGATCGACGGCAATCGTGCTGTGCTTAAGGATTACTCCAATGCGAATGCCGGTTTCGCCAAATTTCTGGGACCGTTTCTGGCGTACCGGGAGGCTAAGGCGCTGATCGCTCTGGGAGACGTTGCAGCTGTGCCGGAACTGATTAGTCGCCCCAGCAGTCGTTCACTGCTGATGACCTATCTCCCGGGTCGTCGACTCCGCGATGCCGGCGCCGGATTTGACTGGGTCGAGTATCTGCGACGGTGCGAGAGTGCGGTCGCAGCATTGCATCGACGTGGCGTGGTTCACGGAGATCTTCGCAATGCCACTAATGTTCTTATTGATGATTCTGACCAGCCCGTGTTTGTCGATCTGGTATCAGCCGTACATCGAGGTAAAAAATGGAATCCGTTGGGCAAGTTGCTGTTTGCGCAGTGTCAGCGACTCGATTTCGGTGCCATGCATAAACTTCGGGAAAAGTATGCGTCACAGACCCTGACCGCGGCGGACCGTTCAGAGTGGAATCGGCGCGGTCTGCTTGAGCGCACTGCGCGTTATTTGTCCGGATTGGTGCGCCAGATTGTAGAGCGTATATTCAGAATATAAGGGCGGTAAATGTGCGGACCATCGGCTTTTTAGCGCTACCTGACCTGAACAGATACAGGCCGCTCATTTCTCTCAGTCCGCCAGCTAATAGCGCAGTCGTGATGGCGGGTTCCAGCTGCCA
>JBCCGE010000072.1:0-15947 GCA_039029455.1 Pseudomonadota bacterium
AGGTAGAGCAGCAGGGTAATCTTCGGGGTTTCGAGTTCTACGACCCACTGTTTTTCCGAAGCCAGGTAGACCACACCAACGGAACACCAAGTCGCAGCCGGATTCCGGGTGTGTGGTCTTACAGGCGTCGGAAAAATGCTGCGACTAGGTGTTCCGGACTACGCGGAAGAAATATAGAGTCAATTCTTTGCCATTACTTATCGGGTTCTGTTTCAGTATTGAACGAACCTGTCGACTTCTGACGCTTGTCAGACGGCAAAAAGATTGCGTTTGAATCCGTTTCGCAGGAAGTCTGAGAGCCGAAAAGTCAGCGCTATCAGCGGGAAGGTCGGATTGCCGCAGCCACTGGTCGGAAAAATCGAGCTGCCGGCAACGAATATGTTGGCGTAACCGTGCACACGTCCATTTGCATCAACAACACCTTGAGACGGATCATTGCTCATCGGTGTCGTATTCATGTGATGATTTCCCAGCCACATAGGATGATCGACAATCTGTACCCGCCCGATTTTACCCTGACCAGCGATTCGACCATACAGTTCAACGGCAATTGAATATAGTTTGATCAGCTCTGGTGACAAGTTAAAACGAAGCTCAGCTTTAGGACGACCAAACGGATCCAGTTGCTCACTTAACATGACGCGATTTTCGGGTGCTGGCGGTACTTCATAGTAGTAATCCAGACTGGCAATCCGTGGATACGTGGTCGCATCCATAATTTGAGCCAGTGACGAAACAATATGGTCACCATCAGAAGACCTGGTTCGCTTGTAATGCCGAAGTAGCCCGACTTCCGGAAGTGCATATTTTTCCTGAAGTTGAGAAGACATTACGCTAAACACCTCCCCGTCTCTGGGCCATAAGGAAGCGGTTTCAATCATTCTGCCACGCCCGAAAAAATGCTCCGAAAAGTTTCGGCCAACCAACCCGTAACTGTTTCCAATTCCGCTGCTGTCCACAGCTGTTGGAAGCAATAGCAATCGCGCGTTCTCTATGCCTCCGGTAGCCAGCACGAATGCACGGGCGTTCACATGGATTCTTCTGCCTGAAAGCGTTTCGACGATGACATCGGTAATTCTTTTGTTAGCTCTGTCCGGGTTAATAGAGGTGACATTTGCATTCAACAATACCCGAGTATTCGAGCGCTTTAGCAGCTCTGCGTTGAAATGGCCCATGCGGCGTTCACCACGACCTACAGGATACCGCTCAATCGCAGCCAGATTTCTCTGAATTGTTGTGTCGGCCTCTGAGCGGACTTCGCTACGGACGCCGAGTATCTCGGCTGCCCGGGCATAGTACGGCCTGAGATCACTAGCACTTATTGGCCACCCACGCCCACTTGTTACTGACCTTTGAGTGAATATATTGGAATTGATCACCACAGAGTGCCCACCCCAAAGGTTCGTTGTGCCGCCAAAATATCGCGCTCTGGATGTTGTCAGATAACTCGATGGCAAGACTTCACTTCTGACGACGCCTTCGTAAATCGACTGTGTTTTTTGATCGGGTTGAGTGTCCCCTGCTTCGAGCAATATTGTCGATATTTTTGAGTTTTCCAGACTTGTTGCTAACGTGATGCCGGCAGCGCCCGCACCAATTATGCACAGATCAGCGGATAGCTCCTTGCCGTTCTCAATACTTCTGGCATCGACAAACACAGTGGCACCCTCAGACTAGAGTAACTAAAGCCGCTTCAGTGCGGGAGAGTATCCATCCAAGAACTGTAACCGTCCGACCCTGACTAAAATCTTCTTCAACCTTTGCTATCACTTCATCGATCGACCAGCCGTTGATAGTGCGGGCGTCATCGATGTTCGTTGGCCAATCCGCACCTCCGGTGTACAGTACGTCGCGTGCCGATTCTGCGAACACGAGAAATTCAGGGTCGCTCCCAAGCTGAAAACGAAGACTCTGAATCAGCGCATTCGCCTCTTCTTCAGGCTCAGCCAGAATAAAATTGTCCAGGATAGCAACAATCGATCCGCCCACTGCGACACCCATGAAAAACCGCCGGTCAAAAGTTGTTTTCTTTCTCTCGTCTTTTGCAGTCATTGATAGGCCCGGATGAGGATAGTTCTGTCGTCTGGCAATAATTCGTCATCCCGGCTGAAAGCCGAGATGCGACCGAAAGCGGTTTTTTATAAACACCGCGTCTCGAGGTGGCAGCGCTCTCTGCAGATTTTTGGCTTCAACTTTCAGTACGTAAAGACGTGGTCCTGCACTCACTGAATTGAGGGTTTCACAGAGTGTATCGACCTCACAAAGGTTGTACAGGACGCCCGAATCGGCAAATCCGGTTGCCATCGCTATTTTGGAAAAATCGATGCCCATACCGGTGTGGCTTTTCTGCATCCCAGTCTCACCATAGTGATGATTATCCAGCACGATAATGTCAAGGTTTAACGGAGCGGCGACGGCGATAGTGGGCAGAGACCCAAACGCCATTAACATTTCGCCATCGCCTGTAATTACCATAACTCGCTTGTCGGGTTGCGCCTGCGCCAAACCAAGACCCGTCAACGCGGCACCGCCCATTGCCCCCCAGAGATAGTAATTGGCGTCATTGTCTCCGTGGGCATAAACGTCATAGCTAGGCGAACCCAGACCGGATACCACCAGCGCGTCATTGCGTGCATCGAGCAGTTTTGCGACCGCTGCGCGGCGATCCATAACTAACCGTGCACCTTCTGCGGCTACCATTTTTTCTTTCCCAGGAGTCGTTGTGAGATCAATACTGCCACCTGTCCGTCAGAATCAAATGCCATAGTGGCGGCCTGATCAGCAATATCCAAAAGATCTTCTGCGGTATCGGCTCGATATACGATCACGCCAATAGCTTCCAGCACGGTTTGAGTCGCCTGCCCCATAGGCACTTGCCACGGATTAAACTCATTCCATTCACCGCGCATGGTGACCAGCATTAAGAGGGGTGTACGGCTCTGAACCACCAGCGAAAGCATATTGACGCAGTTACCCACACCGGAAGATTGCGTCAGCAAAACACTACGGACACCTCCTAACCAGGCGCCGGTCGCAATCGCAACGCCCTCTTCTTCAGTTGTAAGGACGTTTGTAATCACCTCACTGTCGTCAGAAAGCAGTCTGATCAACGCAGTGTGCCCGGCATCAGGCACGTAAGACATGTGACGAATGTCGGCGTTCCTGAGGACCGTGTAGAGATCCTGCGACCAGTGTTCACTCGGTTTTTTCGATGACCCGGAAAGATTCACAATTAACAGACTCACATCAAGGATTCGGAGTACTGAATGTACTTCGACCGAGTGCAAAATACATCAAAAAAGCAGCTCCTTTATGAACCTGGTGTTTGCCGTCAAAGCCGCGGCAGCCCATGGGTAAATTTAACTGAGGGTACTCTGTTGAAAAACCATAGCGTTTTTTTATTGCCAAACAGAAAACAGTATTCCCTGATTGTTTGAATTGATGGGTAGATTTTCCCGTGTATACAAGCCCTGCAGACAGATCTTCTGAACACAGTCTGCTGAAGAAATCGCTCGAGAATATCAGCACGTTTGGTGTCGATTTGAGCTTTCCGGTTTTGTTAGTATCCGCGCAAATTTGTACTTGTTTTAAATTTTTTTACAGGAGATAGGAAATGTCACTACGCATTAACGATCAGGCGCCCAATTTTGACGCTGAAACCACCCAGGGCAAAATTAACTTCCACGACTGGATTGGCGACAGCTGGGCTGTATTGTTCTCGCACCCGAAAAACTTCACCCCGGTTTGCACCACCGAACTTGGTTATATGGCCGGCATTCAGCCTGAATTCGAAAAACGAAACACTAAGATTATTGGTCTGAGTATCGATCCGGTTGAGGATCACCATAAATGGCTGCAGGATGTTGAAGATGTCGGCGGATCGGCGGTGAGCTATCCGGTAATTGCAGACACAGATCTAAACGTCGCAAAACTGTACAACATGTTTTCTGCCGATGAGTCGGGCACTGCGGAGGGTCGAACCGCGATGACAAATGCGACCGTGCGCTCAGTATTTGTCGTCGGTCCGGATAAGAACATCAAGCTTATGCTGACCTATCCGATGACCACCGGCAGAAACTTTGATGAAATTCTCAGGGTCATTGATTCCATGCAGCTGACCGCGGGTCACAAAGTCGCCACACCAGTAAACTGGAACCAGGGTGAGGATGTCATCATTGTTCCTGCGGTCTCAAATGAAGATGCCGAAAAAATCTACCCGGACGGTTGGGAAACGGTAAAACCCTATCTGCGCAAGGTTAAGCAACCGGGATAGATGAGCGATCAGGGTTTTTCTGAGCAACATCGCAGCAGATGCACCACCTGAAGCTCAGTTTGTCCCGCCTACCGAGACTTAGGCGGGACGAAATCCTTATACAACACTGGGGGAACGATGGTTAGTGCGGTATAACGTCTGTTCCGCTCGGTCTGTTAGTGACGCTGCCTTTTACTCAATGGTACGCTTATGTCAAATTGAATAAATCTGACCAATGAATATAGTCGCCTTTGCTGCGAGCAACAGCCGCAATTCCATTAATGGCAAGCTGATACGCTACGTTACGGGTCTGCTCAATGATCACGCCGTCGACATTCTCGATCTGAATGATTTTGAGATGCCGTTGTACAGCATCGATCGCGAGAATGCGGATGGAGTTCCTGATCTCGCAAATTTATTTCTTGAAAAAATTGGCAATTCAGACGCCCTGATTATTTCCTATGCGGAACACAACGGAACGTATACAGCTGCCTTCAAAAATATTTTTGACTGGTGTTCTCGTATTAATCCAAAAGTGTTCCAGAATAAGCCCGTCGTCATTTTTTCAACCTCGCCCGGAAGACGAGGTGGCGCCAGTGTTCTATCCCAGGCCAAAAATTCCGCGCACCACTTCAGCGCAGATGTACTGGCGGATTTGTCAGTACCGAGCTTTTACGACTGCTATGATGAGGATCAGCAGAGCTTTACAGATCCGGATGTGATAGAGAATATTAAACAAGCGCTCGGTTCGATTCTCTAGCAGGCTGTTGAAAAACTATCTGCGTGGATTATGCTGCGTTAAAAATTGACTCAAAATGCTCATTTACTGCGTGCTTTGTCGCCAATTTTTGCCGTGCATAACCTGCCTCGATAACGTTTTTCAACAGCCTGCTAAAGCGTCATAGTACAGTTCTGGAAAGACATCTCGACTCGACACCCTCGTGGAAATCCTGACGCAAAAGGAAATGTGCCTGAACTGTATCCGAGATGACATCTGTTATTAATCCCCTTCGCGAGATCGCAGGTCCGAGTCCAAACACTACAACGAGACGACACCCGTACAAACGATTCCCTCACTGCCTGAATGCCGATACTGCATGAGATCTAAAGGATGACTATCACTAACCCCGATTTGTTGAAACAGCTGAAGTCTGTCGTTGGTCGAAAAAACGTATTAACGGGCCATCGCGCAACTGAGAGGTTTTGTCGTGGATATCGCTCCGGTTCAGGCGAGGCACTTTGCGTTGTGCAACCAGGGTCATTAGTCGAGCAATGGGAGGTTCTGCAACTCTGCACTGAGGCAGACAAAATTGTCATTATGCAGGCTGCAAACACCGGTCTTACCGAGGGGTCAACGCCATCGGGCACATATGACCGCGAGGTCGTGCTGATCAACACACAAAGAATTGACTCACTCTTTCCGCTTCATGACGGTACGCAGGTTATCAGTTTTTCAGGTGCGACCTTGTTCGCTCTTGAAAATCTTCTGGAGCCGCTGGGCCGCGAGCCACATTCTGTGATCGGTTCTTCCTGCATCGGAGCTTCTATTGTTGGGGGTGTGTGCAACAACTCGGGGGGATCGCTGATTGCCCGTGGGCCGGTTTATACGGAACTCTCACTTTATGCACAACGCGACATTAATGGAGCACTCCAACTGATTAACAATCTCGGGATAGAACTTGGTAGTTCTCCGCGGGAAATACTTTCGAATCTTGATTCCGGCAACTTTGACAGGTATCCCGGGCTGGACAGTAACAGGGCGTCTGCGACGGACTACCCGGCAGCAGTTCGCGATGTGGATTCAGATACACCGGCACGATTCAATGCAGATCACAACAAGTTGTTTGAGTCTTCAGGGTGCGCCGGCAAACTCGCTGTGTTTGCGGTGAGACTGGACACTTTCAGCAAAAGTGATACCGAGAAGACTTTTTACATCGGTGTTAATGACTGGAGAATTCTGACCGACCTGCGAAGACACGTGCTTACAGAGTTTGAATCGCTGCCGGTGAGTGCAGAATACATGCATCGGGACGTGTTCAACGTCACAGAAATCTACGGCAAGGATACAGTGTGGATGATCGACAAGCTTGGCACCAGCAAGTTGCCCCGATTTTTTGCACTTAAGGGTGTGTTGGATTCGCGGTTAAAGAGCATTCCTGGTTTGGAAAACTTTACCGATCGTTTTATGCAATGGGTGTCAAAGCTCGTGCCGGCAATCTTACCGAAGCGACTGCTTGCATTTCGTGATCTCTACGAGCACCACCTGATACTAAAAATGAAAAATGACGGCATTGCGGAAACACGAAACTGGCTGCCTGAGTTTCTTTCCTCAAAAAATGCCGATTTCTTTGAATGCAACCCTCGGGAGGCCAAACTGGCCGGGCTTCACCGATTTGCTGCCGCAGGTGCAGCTGTTCGCTACATGGCCATCCATAAACTAGAAGTTGAGGACATCATAGCTCTGGATGTTGCACTGAGAAGGAATGACCGTGAGTGGTTTGAGAGGCTGCCGACCGATCTTGAACAAAAAATCGTCTCAAAACTCTACTACGGGCATTTTATGTGTCACGTCCTCCATCAGGACTACATTGTGCGCAAGGGCGAGAACATCAACGAAGTAAAAGATGCCATGCTGGAAATATTTGATCGGCGCGGAGCTGAGTATCCGGCCGAACATAATGTTGGACATCTTTACAAAGCCAAACCGGACCTCGCTAATCATTACCGACAGTGCGACCCCACAAACAGCTTCAATCCGGGAATTGGCAAAATGTCACGCCGCAAACATTACGCTGATTAAGCACTCATGGCTGATTCGGGCAGCTTGATTGGAAACTCTGCGCGAATCAACGCGTCATTTTTCTTGCCAAAATAATTCGGGAAATGTTTTTGAAGGGTCTCGCGAGTGGTTTTCTGACTTCGTTCGAGCATATCCTTAGCACCCTCGGATTCCCACTGATCGGTTCTTGAGCGATCCATCAACTCGGGATAGACGTATTCGTTCTCCATATATCCCAAAGTCTGATCGTTGCCGAGAAAGTGCCCCGGATCAATCGCGCACTGATGAACAATATCTACGGCCAGAGTTTCATCACTTACCTCTATACCTCTCAGTGTTCGAAGAATCATTCCTGCCGCATCGTTGTCGATTACCATTGATTCGAAACTGCACCCCATCAGACTGCCGACCATTCCGCCAAATTCGCAGATTCGATTGGCGCCGGCGTGCGCCGCCAACGCAAAAGTAAGCGCTTTTTCATAGCCATACTGGGCGTCAGGAATTTTTGCATCCGTCATCCCCGCTCCAACACTTGTGGGCAGATTGTAAAAGTTACCCATCTGAATTGCCGCAGCGCCGATCAATGCCTGTTCACCACTTCCACCGGTAAATGAACCGGTTCTAAGATCTGTGATGAAAGGCCATGCGGCAAATGTCATTGGACTGCCAGGGTTGATCAGATTCACAACAGCAAGACACGACAAAGTTTCCGCCATGCACTGAGCGAGCGTTCCGGCCAATGGTGCCGGAGAGGTGGCCCCGGCCTGGGGCGGAACCGCAATATCTGAAATAATGCCGTACTTGCTGGTTTCCATCAGTAGCTCAAGATTTTCCTTACCAAATCGAAGCGGCGACACAATTGGACATCCGCCGATGGTTGCCGATGGTTCCCGCAAGAACGCTCCCTCACCACCCTGCGCGAGGTCAAACAGACGAATCGTGGGCTCAAGGAAATCCTTGCTTCGAAGACAAAAACAGGTTGGTTTTTCGCTGCCCGCCAGAAGTGCGTACACCATATTCATATCGTGTGTGTAGTCTTCCGGGTAATCCGTCGCGAGCACGGTGTCACCGGTCATATGAATATGTTCCAGCGAATCAACAAGACGGGTAAAGTCGTACATATCCTTCAACGTGGACGGACGATAAGAGCGGCTGTCCACATCAAATGTTGTAACCGCCGTTCCCGAACATGAAAAATACACGTTGTTTTCCCGGCAGTGAATATCACCCTTGCCCTTGAGTGAACCCCGCGCATACACATAGTATTCTTTTGCCGCCATATCTATTACATCCTCCATCAGCGACTTTGAAAAACATAATCGTCCGTGTTCGTTTAACGTAGCCCCTTTCGGTAACACCAGATCCAGCAACTCCGGTGTCGGATCTTTAATACCGGTTCGCTCCAGAATCGTGAGCGCCGCCTGATGGACGCTCTGCATATCCTGCTGACTTAGCGGCTGGTATCGACCACCCTCGATTCCCGGCCATACGGCACTGGGTCCACTCGCCTGTTGGCGTTTTTCCAGGCGGGCCTGTCGCCCAAGTCCTGATCGTCGAGCTCGTTTTCTAGAGGTTTCAGCCATTTTTCATTCTCGGTGTGGTGGGTCAGCGACGGAATTTCGCGTCGATAAATGTAAGGTTCGATTTCTTCGCTGGAGGCCTCAAAATATCGGGCCGCCATATGCCCCTGATAAACCGCATCGGCAATCAACCCGGGGGATGACGCATCGCCAATCAACTCAAGATGAGCGATCAACGCACGCGCCTCGGTTGAGCGCTCCAGTTCGTCATAGAGCCGCGTCTCGCGAGTCCGTTCTGTGATGAGGATCGCGCTGGTGAATGACAGTTGCTGAACATTCGCTGAGTAGACGCACGACAATTCAACAACTCCATCCACTATGCACGCAATTTGATGCCCCGTTACAATTTTTACCCCCAGCCGGATCAGATCGGCCTGGATACGATGCTGTTCCATAGTATTTTCAGTCCAGGGCGACACAATGGATGCGGGTGTAACAAACGTAACGTCAAACCCTTCTCCTGCCAGCATCTCCGCGATGGAGCTGGCGAGATAACACTGATCATCGTCGTACACCATAACCGAGCCCTGTCCGGTTCTCCGCCCGGCCAGAACATCGTCTGCGGAGATAATTTCGACCGAGCCGTCAGTCCGCACCGGTTGCCGATCGGTTCGGCCGATTCCATCCGTCCGCCAATGCGTTCCCGTCGCGATAAAGACGTGTTTTGCTTCCAATCCAATAATGTCTTCGACAGTCATCTCGCTTGACGTAAAAAGCTGAACATTCGCCATCTGTTGCAACAGGTAGAGCCGATTGTCGATAACCCGACGCCACGCATTTAGTCCAGGCAACGCTGACTCGACAAGCACCCGGCCTCCCAGTTGCTTTGCTTTGTCCGCGAGAGTAACTTCGTATCCACGACGCGCAAGTTGCAGGGCACACTCGAGCCCGGACGGTCCTCCGCCAACTATGAGGGCATCGCTGTCGCTGACTTTGGCTTGAATTTTCTCGGGGTGCCAACCACGACGCCATTCCTCGCCCATGGTTGGATTTTGGGTGCAGCGGATCGGAACGCCGAGGATGTCACTCGATGCGCAAATATTGCATCCGATGCACTCGCGAATTTCATCGATTCTGCCTTCGGCTATTTTTTTCGGCAGAAACGGATCCGAAATGGACGGGCGTGCTGCTCCGATAAAATCCAGCGAGCCCCGTTTGATCAATTTAACCATCAGATCCGGCGACGTATATCGCCCGACTCCGACCACCGGTTTTGTGGTCATCTGCTTAACAAATTCCATGTACTGCAACTGGTAACCTTCCTGCGACTCATAGCGACTGGTGGCGCTGTCATTCGACCAGTCTGAAATATTGACATCCCACAAATCCGGAATCTCGGACAGCATCTCCACCACGGCCCTGCCTTCCTCCTGCGACTGAAGACCACTCTCTCCAACAAGTTCGTCAACACAAATACGCAACGCGATGGCGCAGGTATTACCGACAGCTTCATGGGTATCCTCGAGCAGTTCACGAATTAGCCGAACTCGGTTTTCGAGGCAACCCCCGTATTCATCCGTGCGGGTGTTAATTTGCGGCAACAAAAAATGCAGCGGCAGAGCCATCCGATGGCCTGCATAAACATAAACAATGTCAAATCCGGCCTGTTTGGCGCGCAACGCCGCATTTCTGTGCCAGAGACGAAAGTCACGGATATCCCGCTTGCTCATGCCCCTGGCCTGCTTGGGATAAATGATACTCAGGCTATGATCAACCGGCGCCAGAGCGGGAGCGCGAGTCTGCAGATTGGGGGCATGAAATCCATTGTGCACCAGTTGAATGGCAGCCAGCGCTCCGTGAGCATGCACCCCTTCAGTAATCAGAGACAGAGCCGGAATGTCACGATCGTCCCATAATCGATTTTCGGAATAGGGTGAAAGGTCCGATGACGGATGAATCTCGGACTCCTGATTGGAAACGACGGCCCATCCTCCCTCGGCTTTCATTGCTCGCATGGCCGCATCGGCCTGTGGACGCAAATGCCCGAGCCCGCTGCAGTGAGGAACCTGGTAAAAACGGTTCTTTGCCGTAACCGGGCCTATGCGGACCGGTTCAAACAATGTTGAATATGGGCCAGAATCGGACATTTTTCGGGGCGACCGAATTGGAAAACAGGCATTTTAGTCCTAAAATGAACGATCGTCCATTTATTTTTTAACAAACGAGTAGTGCTCTAATGCCCAAATCCGCCCGGTCGCCCGTTCGGCGTCTGAAAACTCAGAAAAACAAACAGGCACTCATCGATGCAACACTGGACAGCATCGTTGAGCTGGGCATCGCAGCAACGTCAGTTACTGAAATTATTGAGCGGGCAGACCTCTCCCGAGGCATGATTCACCTCCACTTCGGCAGCAAAGATAACCTCCTGGTGGAGGCCGTTAAACAAACCGGAGAGCTGTACTACCGCAATCTTGAGGATGCGTTATCCGTGGCCGGCAACACCTCGCAGGAGCGCATTGTCGCAGTCATCGATTGCGATCTTGGAGAACGAACCCTGAATCATCGTTCCGTAAACATCTGGTACGCATTCAGAGGCGAAGCGCGCGAAAGATCCAAAATTGCGCTGTATACCGATACGCGGGATAAAAAACTGAACAGTCTTCTGTTCAATGAGTTTCGGGTACTGGCAGAAGTTGAGGATGCCAGCGACGCAACCGAACTTGCCGTTGATGCCACTCACGGCACACTCGCAATGATGGAGGGATTCTGGACGGACTTTCTACTCCACCCGGACGCGTTTGATCGAAACCATTGCAAGCGTGTCATTCTGAGATTTATTTCTGTGCTGTTTCCATCTTCAATCGGAGCGGAGGGCCCGATTTTCCAGAATCGGGCAATGCGTTGATCTGATTTCCAGTTATTGTTGATTAGACGCAAGAGATTCGTGCGTCATTACGCAAAAGCTGCTTCCGCGTCTGATTTTAATGCCGCCATCATTTTTCGATAAGGTACCGGCCCGTAACTGATTCTCGCCACCCCTAAATCACACAGCGTCTGCTTATCCGGACAACCCGGAAGAGCGATGATATTTACCGGTAGCTGAACTGACTTGCAGAGCATCTCAATCAGTCTTTCATCCACCAGATTGGGCGCAAAGAAGCCATCTGCACCTGCGGCTGCGAAGGCATCAGCGCGCTCGATCGCCTCATCCAGCATCGATTCGGAGTGCTCTTCACGGGGAGCTTTCAAAAACGAGTCAGTGCGGCTGTTGATGAACAGGTTTACACCCGCAGCACTCGACGCTTGCCGCATTGCCTGAATCCGCTCAACCTGCTGTTGCAGCTCGTAAAGCTGATCTGATCCGACAATCTGATCTTCAAAGTTTACGCCCACGACTCCGGTCTCGAGCACACGTGATGTATTGGCCCGAACACCATCGGGATCACTGGCGTAAGCGCCTTCAAAGTCAAGCGAAACCGGCAGCTCGGTAAGGCTGACAATGCGTTTTGCGTTGGTAAGAGATAACTCCAGAGGAATATGTTCGCCATCTTTGTAATTCTGTGACATTGCCACGGGCGCACTACCCGTAGCGAGACTCTGTGCACCAGCGTCCTCAACAGTTTTCGCAGACCCCGGGTCCCAGATGTTGAAAATAATCAACGGCTCGCCCTTCTTGTGCAAAGAGTGAAACCGATCAGCTTTTTCTGCTTGTGTCGTCATACTTCAAATACCCCGTATTGATTGCGTGATTTTTACCGTCGTGAATGAGCGGCCTAAAGAGCCAGTGAACATCTGCCTCCCGGTCACTCCGTACATGCACCTGACCACGGTACTCTAAAACAGACCCGTAAAACTACTGAAAAATCCGGTTCTGCGATCAATAAACGACAGGTCCGGAGAGATTCCGACGCATCACACAAAGAATGACCGGTCGATCAGGCTGAAACTGACGTCCGTCAGATTTCAGAATGGAGGGCTTTCGAAGCGATTCAATTTCATAAAAAGATATCGACACCCGGCAGCAAAAACGATGCGGCAAAGGCAACCGGCATATGCAAATCTCTTGACGGAATCGGGCAAATCTTCAGTCCTTTGTACGCGCATTTCTGGGCAACACTTCTGAACCGGTCGCCAGAGGTTTTTGCCGGTACCGAACGATTGCAAGTCCGCTTGCAACAATCAGACATGCACCAACTATTGCAACGCTATCGAGTCGCTCGCCCCAGAACAGGTAGCCAAACAACGCAGCAAACAATATCGAAGAGTATTTAAACGTCGAAAGTACCGTCGCCTCCACCATGCGAAAAGCTTCAACCATCATCAATTGAGAAGTCGAGAAAAAGATGCCGGCGAAAACAAGTTGCAGACCCTGAGAAAAATCTATCTGTTCCCAACCAAATGGCGCTGTGAGCAGACCGACTGCAATCGTGAGGACATTGGTGTACAAAACAATGGACAGGGCGGTTTCGCTGCGAGCGATTTTTCGGGTAACCATATCTCTGACACCGACAATAAATGCAACAGTGAGAGGAATAAAAACGGCCCAGGTAAAGTGACTGCTGCCGGGTTTGATCACCAGGCAAGCGCCTGCGAAACCCATCAAAACAGCTACCCACTGTTGCCAGCGAACTTTTTCAGACAAAAATACCGGGGCAAATGCAACCACCCAGATTGGGCTGGTATACGCCAGAATAATCGCATTCGCCAACGGCATGTGCGAAAAGCTGAAGGGAAACAACGTAATATTGATCACAAGAAGACCGCTGCATACCAGCACGCTGCGCTTTCGGTTTGCGGAGAATTTAGAATATCCACCGAACAAAGGAGCCAGCGCAAGCAGTACCACCAGTGCCGAAATCCCTCTAATTGCGATCACCTGACCCAAAGGCAGTGATGCCACCAACGACTTCATCAGTGCGTCGTTTGCCGTTAACAGACCGCATGCCAGCACCATCAGCAAAACACCTTTCGCAACATCAGAATTCATCGTTCGATTCCTGAAACCCCCAAATTGACTAAGACCGACTCAGTTACAGGCTCCCTGAGTTCATCAGACTTTGGGGGATAGTGACACTTTCATCATGATTCAACGCTTCGCTGTTTTCCCCTTGCTGAATTATGTCATTCGAGCGATTCGGATCAGCTTATGAATGTTCTCGCCAGGCGATAAAAACACAGCCAGAAACGATTAATACTATTCCAGTCACCACCCAAAGATCTGGCAAATCCCCAAAAATCGCATAACCGAATGCGACTGCAAAAACCATTTGAACATAAGTCAGCGGTGCAATTTGGCTGGCCTGACCAAAACGATAAGCCAGCACGATCAGATAATGAGCGAGTGCGGCAAAAACACCGATCGCAATCATCACTACCCAATCGAGCGCCGCTGGAGTAACCCAGACAATGGGAACATACGTGGCGAGCGTCGCGCTGGCGACCAGTGCAGGCAGAAACATCATAACCAGACTGGGTGCAGTCCCGGCCAGCATTCTGGTGAGAAGTACGTAGCCTGCTGTGCAGAACATCGCCGCGATTGCAAATGGCAGCCCGGGATTTATGATCCCAACGCCCGGGCGGATAATAAAACAAATGCCAACAAATCCTGCGATTACGGCAACCCATCTGCGAAGACCGGGACGTTCGCCCAGTAACCACGGCGACAACAACACAATGACAAAAGGAAATGCAAACGTAGTGGCCAATGCATCCGCTATAGGCATCCAGCGAAGCGCGAAAACATAGGTTACCGTCATGCCCACGAAAAACAGGCCGCGCAGGAATTGCAGTGCATTCAGGTGTCGAAAAACGGCCTTAGGTGATTCCCGGTAAAGAACCAAGGGCAGTGCCACAAGCGCATGAATCAGATTTCTTACGAAAGTGATCTGTTCTGCCGCGTAGTCTGTCGTCACCAGTTTTGAAAGCGCATCAACAATGGGTAGACAAAACATGCCTGCGATCATGAACCCGATGCTGATTCGGGTTGTGTTTTCCGTATTGGCTGTGCCGCCCAGTTTCTACTCTGCCTTCACACACACAAAAAAAACCGCATGACCAGAGGTCATGCGGTTCTTGTGTGATCGCATCGGAAAACCCGCTACGCCGTCTTATCGGTAGCGAGCTTCCGAGTTGGTTTTCACCTCCGGACGAACCAGTCCCCCAATCACCTGGTCAAGCGTGATACTGCCAAGGACAGCACCATTTTGATCAACCACATTGGCAGCTTTATCAACGCTCGCTGAGATTTCCGGCAGAGCGTGTTCAAGCGACGTCGAGGCCGGAAGGTTTGGACCCGAAACCGATCCACCTTCCGTCATCAGTGTCCGCAGTCTGATCACCCGACCCCGATTGATGTCCTGGATAAAGTCGACAATATAGTCGTCTGCAGGGTTCATGATAATGTCCTGAGGATCGCCCTGCTGAATCACAGCTCCGTCACGCAGAATAGCAATCGTGTCGCCTATGCGAAGAGCTTCGTCCAGATCATGGGTGATGAAGACTATGGTTTTGTGCAGCTCTTCCTGAAGCCCCAGCAGCACATCCTGCATATCGGTTCTGATCAAAGGATCCAGCGCCGAAAAAGCTTCATCCATCAGCAGGATTTCGGCATCTGTCGCCAGCGCTCGGGCCAGTCCAACACGCTGCTGCATTCCTCCCGACAACTGCGATGGATAGTGCTTTTCAAATCCGCCAAGCCCGACTCGTTCCAGCCATTTGTGACTCAGTTCTTTGGCATCGGCAAGCGATTGTCCCTGTATCAGCAGTCCATATGCCGCATTTTCGGCGACTGTTCTATGGACGTGTAGTCCGAACTTTTGAAAGACCATCGACGCCTTGTACCGACGAAATTCAATCAGGCGTTCCTTTTTCATTGCAAGGACGTCTTCGCCGTCTACAATCATCTCTCCGGAAGTCGGTTCAATCAAACGATTGATATGTCTGATCAGAGTGGATTTGCCCGAACCGGACAACCCCATAATGACGGACACACCGCGAGCCGGAATATCGATATTGATATCTTTCAACCCAAGAACATGATTATGTTTCTCCAGCAATTCCTGCTTGGACATGCCCTGCTGAACCTGCTCGAGCACAGACGGCGGATTAGCGCCAAATATCTTGTACAGTTTTCTGATACTGATTTTTGGTTCAGTCATGCTTTACCCCCTGCCGATGTTTTTGCAATCGTTCTCCATAGCTTTGTGAAACCCGGTCGAAAATAATTGCCAACGCCACAATCGCCAGACCGTTCATAAGCCCCAGGGCAAGATATTGATTCGAAATAGAACGCAGAACAGGAACTCCTAAACCGGCCACTCCGATCATCGAGGCAATCACAACCATCGACAGCGACATCATTATAGTCTGATTGACACCTGCAAATATATTTGGCAAT
>JBCCGE010000073.1:0-15713 GCA_039029455.1 Pseudomonadota bacterium
GCTTGCTGTGCGAGGAGACCAATTGTTTCATAATTGCTAGAAACAACTCGTCATCATCAATTATCAGGCATCTCAAATTCACGGTCATGCAGGTGGTATGTACAAAATCGACGTTGAAGCGATGCATACGCTACACGTCTGCTGAGCGCCAACCGGGAAAATATCTACTATATTAGGGATACCAACACCTCCGATCAACTCAAAATTCAGGTTTCGAAAACGTCGTCAGCTCAAATGTCACCAAAGCAGCGCTGGTATTTTATAGATTTCTCTCGGATTGCAAATCCTTGTTTCCAGTTGCGGTTTCATTTTCGATTATTATGCGCTTGCTGAGTTGATTAAATCGCCAGGTCAGCAAAAGACTGGTGGTAAACAGGCCCATGGCCATACCGGACCAGATTCCAAGTCCATTCCAGCCGAAATAAAAAGCCAGCAGGGAACCGCCTCCAATTCCCAGAATCCAGTAACCCACTCCAGCAATCCAGAGCGGGGCAATGCTGTCTTTCAGCGCACGCAGGGCGCGCGCAGCAATGGCCTGTAGTCCGTCGAAGACCTGAAATGCTGCTGCGACAATCATGAACTGCGTTGCGAGCATAGCGACAACCGCATAGCCGGGATCCTCCGGGGCGATAAAAATATCGACGATCACCGATGCGAACGCAAGTGGAATGACCATTAACACAACCAGTATCCCGGCACCCGTGCCCATACCAAGCAATCCGGAACGACGCGCCTGGACAAGCTCGCTGGCGCCCATGCGATGCGCGACTCGGACCATCGTTCCCTCCGCAAATCCCATCGCCAGCACGAATGGAATGCCAGCCCACGCAACGACAATCTCATACGCTGCAAGCGTCTCTGCGCTGATTATGCCCGATAAAATGGAGGCCGCAGTGAACATGCCTGCTTCAAGCAGCACCAGCCCCGCTACCGGGATACCCAGATATACAATCTCACGACAAATTGTGAAGTCGACTGACCACGCGCTCGCAAAGACGCCATAACCTCTAAAGGTGCGCGTGATGTAGATATAGCCGAGAAGCGCGAAAAACATCAACCACGATACAATCGTCATTGCCAGACCGGCGCCCGCCACACCCATTGCTTCCAAACCGAGTCCGCCGTGCACCAGCCAAACGGTCAGCAGATAGTTCACACCAACTGCTGCTACGGTAATCACCATTACCGACATCGGTTTGGCAATTGCTGAGACGAAGTTTCGTAATACGGCAAAATACAGCACGGGAAGAACACAAAAGCTCAGGGTGTGAAGAAACGGTCTGGACAGACGGACCACGTCCGGATCCTGCCCGGTAATTTCAAGAATCGCATCCATGTGCCAGATTCCAAACATTGCCGGTACGCCCATGATTGTTGATAACAGCAGTCCTTGTCGAGTGGCTACGCCTGCAGCCTGCTTTTCGCCGCCGCCTTCGGCCTGAGCACAAAGCACACCAACAATAGAAAGCAGGCCCATCATGACAACGAGCAGCTCAAATGTCAGGCTGGCCGAAATACCAACTGAAGCCAGTTCGAGATAGCCAAGCTTGCCGACCACAATTTTGGTCATGATGAACATTGCGTACTCCGCCAGGTACGCAAGGGACAATGGCAATGCGATACGCAGCAGTAAAGAGAGTTCAGTCGGTGAATTCATGACAGAGGGATATCCGGCATCTCTGACCGAAGTGCAGACTATGCTTCCTTAAACAGTACTGGTTTTACGGAGATCGGTTGGCGGCTAAACGTGCCTGCTCTACATTCGAAAGAGCTGACTCCCTGACCATTACCACATCAAACCCGCAGAGCACGAGTGAGTACCCGGACTCATACAGTTTTTTGGTTGTCCATTCTCCGAAGGGGATTGAGCCCAAAAGTTTGGACGCTTGTCGAGTGCCCCGTTCGATTTCATCGACGGCGTGGGCAAATTTATCAGAGCCGAAATCGGAGAGAGTTCCAATAGACCCGGACAGATCGGTTGGGCCGATAAAAATCATGTCGACGCCTTGAACCGAGGCTATCGCTTTAACTTCAGCATTGTCGAGTCCGGTCTCTATCTGCAGGATAAGGAGGAAATCGTTTTCCAGAAAACGAAAGTAATCGTCCAGTCGAAGTCCGAAAGTTGAGCCGCGAATGACTGGTGGGGCCGCGCCGCGCGATCCCGCGGGCGGATATCTGCAGTCTTTTACGATGCGTTCGGCCTCGCTTGCACTCTTTACATTGGGGATCATGATCCCCTGCGGGCCAATATCCATCGTGCGTTTGATGACTGCGGTGTCACTGGATTCTGTTCGGATAATCGACGCGCAGTTGCTGCCGGCAGCGGCCTGCATCATGGCAATTGCGTCAGTAAAGCTGCCGGGTCCGTGCTCCATGTCGATAAGAATACAGTCAAATCCCGAATGCGCAATAATTTCGGTCGCCAGCGGGCTGAACAGGTTAATGAAGCAACCGTTCAATTGCTCTCCGGACTGCATGCGGTGTTTTAGTGAAGCTGGCATCATTTAGTCAGCAATGTTCAAATTGTCTCGATGTGGAATGTTTTCCGAATAATCCAGCCCGCCTTCAAAATAACTTGTTTTGCCTTCCTGGGGCTGTATACCGTCGCGATCAGTGAATGCGGCGATCAGGTGATTCACCGGCCGGGCGTCGTGTGCTTTTAGCCACAGCCTGAGAAGATGGCGTCGTTTAGCCGGGTCGTCGTGGTCGTTAAATTCCGTCCGCGTGTGTAACACAACGTAGTTGTTGAAATACGCAATATCACCGGACTCCATCATGAAATTTAATCGAAACTCCGGGCTGTGGGCGACATCATCCAACACGTCCAGAGCGCGCTGGTCTCGCTCACTCGGCCCTTCTGCGAGTTCCCTGAATGCAAGATCAATGTACATTCTGAGGTAGCTTATGCTGACAATGTTATCAACGATTGAGAAGACGGGTATTTTTTCTTCTGTAATCGCTGACTCGCCAGGCGCCTCTTCGCCAAATCGATGGTAGTAGTACCCCTCAATAAGCCGATTTAATTCATCCTCATGATGTTCAAGCAAATAGTTGTATACAGCAGGGCCACTGCAGTATCCGCTTAACCCTCCCTCTTTTGCAGGGCGCAGGCACATCATGCCGACGATGTCGCTGGCATCGGTATGCAACGCGAGTTCTGTACTGTTTCGGTATGCGCGTTCCCTTGGATCTTTGCCACCGACGCCGACGACGTGGCCCAGCTTATCTCCGGCCAGACTTTGCGACTGTGCTTCACCAAACCATGTGGATAAACCCCAGTATACAACTGCATTCTCTTCCTCCGAATACTGGTTGGATGGCCATCCAGTGAGCACGAGCAATCCTTTGCCATGCTGAATTTCATCATGCCATCGCTGGACGTCGGTTTCGATTAGCGAGAGATCAAAATGCTCTCGCCGTATGTCCTCGATCGCCAACTCCTTTTTGGTCACTGACGCGAGAGCAGATGCAAGAACCTCGATCTGTTTCGGCGTAAGATCAATACAAACGCTCGCCTTTGACTGCAGGTCCGACGCACGCCAGGCTGAGGGGTGATCGTAGAACGGAAGTGATTGCATAAGTCTGTGTTCAGTTAGCACTGATGAACGGATTCAGACGACCTAGCCTAACGCTCAATGAATCACTCAGCAAGATCAAATTCACATCAGATTGATGCGGACAGGATAGTCTTTCGCAGGATATTAGATTCTCAAATCAATGATTCTATTTCGAAGTCGCGTTCTGATCGCGCTGTCGGTTTGTGTGCTTACTGTCAGCTGTTCACCGCTGGGTGTCCTGAATACAGTAGTGCCCAAGGACGGCAACACCGAGAGGGTAGTTAAGGACGTTAACTACGGCGGCCTGCCTCGTCAATCACTGGATGTGTACGTTCCCCGGGACGCGCAGGCAGATACTCCGGTCGTTATGTTTATTTACGGAGGTTCATGGAGGAGCGGTCGTAAGGCTGACTATGCATTTGTAGGACACGCATTAAACGCGAGAGGCTTTATCGTGGTAATTCCGGACTATCGGCTGGTACCTGATATTCGATATCCGGATTTTCTTCATGACGGTGTTCTCGCTCTGCAGTGGATTAAGGAAAATATTGGTCGATTTGGTGGTCAAGTGGATGCGGTACATCTTGCCGGTCATTCAGCGGGTGCCTACAACGCAGTAATGATTTCAATTGTTGACAGTTGGTCGCCGGAACTGAAATTGGACCCGCCTGATGTTGCCAGTGTGGTCGCGCTCGCAGGACCTTATGATTTTCTGCCGATTCGCTTTGCGTCGACTCGCGCGGCTTTCAAGGGCGTTAAGGATCTTGAATCGACACAACCTGTTAATCTGATCTCTTCGAACAGTCCTCCATTGCTGCTTCTGACCGGAGCCGATGACGAGCTGGTATCCCCACAGCACAGTAAATCTTTGTTCGATGCGGGTGTTGCGAAGGGTGCTGAGATTGACCTCAAAACCTATCCTGAAATCGGTCATGTCAAACTGCTGCTCGCTTTGAGCAGAGCGGGACGAAAATTCGCGCCTGTCTTAAACGATATGGATCGTTTTTTTCGCCAACATACGCAGAAGCGTGCGAACGAGTGAGTTTTAAAACCCGGTCAGTCTCCGACTAATTACGGTTCATAACACAACCAATGGCCGCGATTAGTGCTCCGGACGTGAGAGCCAGAAAATCGCTAGTCTGCAAAAATTTCGTATATCGCAGAGAATCCACCGTGCAGAAATGTGACTACCAGAAAAGGCGCAACGGCGCCTGCCATCAAACCCCAGAACATCGAAAACACCAGTGAGTTTTCCCGGTTTGCCTGCGTTGGCCATATCGACTTCGTATGCATCGCAATAACGATCATAACGAGCGCCAACAGCGCGAGAAAATACCCAAGCACCGGAGACGCCTGGATGCCAACTGCGACCAAGACCGCAAAAACCGCAGATCCAAGTACTGATTTGGTCTGCGGTTTGGCCAGGCTCTGACTTTTTAGCATTTAAAGTGCGCGACTTCGATGTTAAAAACCGCAGAGCAGCTCGTCTGGGCATGGGTTTAGACGATCGCTTAGCCGGTTCCGGTAATGGCTTTGACTTCTAGAAATTCCTGCAAGCCCCACAGCCCTTTTTCCCGACCGTTACCGGATTGCTTATAACCTCCAAACGGCGTGTCGCTATCGCCAGTGCGGTAATTCAGGTGCACCTGACCGGCTCGGAGTCTGTTTGCAACTGAGCGCGCGCGGTCCATGTCGGGCGAACAAACATACGCTGCCAGTCCATAGTCCGTGTCATTCGCAATGGCAACGGCATCATCCTCATTGTCGTATCCGATGATGGCCAGCACGGGACCGAAAATTTCCTCGCGAGCAATGGTCATATCGTTGTTTACGCGGGCAAATACGGTGGGTTTGGCATAGTAACCGGTTTCCAGTCCATTCGGCTTTCCGGTACCTCCGGCGACCAGCTCAGCGCCTTCCTCAATGCCTTTCTGGATCAGACCCTGCACTTTGTCGTATTGTGCTTTTGATACCAATGGACCGATTTCTATACCGTCTTCCTGTGGATCACCAACGGTCACTTCAAACGCTGCTTCGCGGGCTGCAGCGATTGCTTCATCCATTTTATCGTTGGGCACCAGCATGCGGGTTGGCGCGTTGCAGGACTGTCCACTGTTGTTCATGACAAAGTGAACGCCCTTGTTGACCAAATCACTAATGTCGGCATCCTCAAGAAGAATATTTGCTGACTTGCCACCCAACTCCTGACCTACGCGCTTAACGGATACCGCGGACGCCTGCGCAACCGCAATACCGCCACGAGTCGAGCCGGTAAATGACATCATGTCGATGCCAGGGTGTGCCGACATGGCTTCGCCAACGGTTGTACCGTATCCATTCACCATGTTGAATACGCCGGCAGGTACGCCGGCTTCATCGAGGATTTCAGTGAATACGATCGCGCTCAAAGGTGCAATCTCGCTCGGCTTAAGAATCATCGTACATCCAGCTGCGAGCGCGGGGCTAACCTTGGAGGCGATCTGGTTCATCGGCCAGTTCCATGGAGTGATCAATCCGCACACACCGATGGGCTCGTGTCTGATCACCCTGCCGTCCATTTCCTGTTCAAATTCAAAAGCGTTGAGCGATTTGATGGCGCTTTTCAGATGATTGACGCCTGTGACGGACTGGGCGCCATGCGCAAGATACTGGGGTGCTCCCATTTCAGTGCGTATTGCATCACCGAGATCCGGGAGTCTGCGTTTATAGGTCTCCCGGATAGTTTCCAGCAATTCAGTCCGCGCGCTGACACTCCAGGCAGAGTAGGTTTCAAATGCTCTGCGCGCAGCGCTAACCGCAATATCAACGTCTGACTCGCTACCCATGCTCACGTTCGCAACAGATTCTTCAGTGGCCGGATTGATTACATTAATGGTTTCGCCAGGAGATACCGGATCGACCCACGACCCATTGATGTAAAACTTAAGGTGATTTGTCATAGCCTGAATTTGCAGGTTGAAAGATGAGCGAGCATGGAACGTACCAAAGGCAGTGTCAATAGTTATTGCCTGTAGCCATCTCGAACACAACAGTTCTAAAAATAAATTCACCCAATGGGTTGAATGTTTTGTGCATAGTCTATATATTCAACCATATGGTTGATAAAAAAACTGAACAGAAATTAAGCCAGCTCTTTAAAGCGGTGAGTGACGAAACACGAAGAGCGCTGCTGACGCAAATCTGCCAACAGGGTCCGATCAGGGTGACTGAACTTGCTGCAATGCAAAAAATTTCGCTGAACGGAACGTCCAAACATTTAAAGGTGCTCGAGAGCGCAGGGCTAATAAAGCGTCATACACAGGGACGCGATCACTGGCTCAGTGCTGATCTCTCACAAACCGAACAGCTCGCGCTCTGGTTCAACCAGCTTCGTTCGATCTGGCTACAGCGCCTGGATCGCCTTGATGAACACCTTGGAGACAATCGATGAATGAACTTTCACTCTCAGTAACAAAGATAATCAATGCGAGCATTCAACGTACGTTTGATGCGTGGCTCGATAAAGACCATTTTCCGGTATTCATGCGTCCTAAAGCGGATATGCCCAATCCGACGGTAACCCTGAATCCAGTAGTAGGTGGTGAGTTCGAAATTTTAATGCAGGTCGGGGATAACCAGGTTCCTCACCGTGGTGAATATCTGGAGATTGAAAGGCCTCATCGGCTGGTGTTTTCATGGAAATCTGGCTTTGCCGGAGAGAACAGTGTTGTCTCTATATCGTTCGCTGAATTGTCATTTGATCAAACTGAAGTGACACTGACCCATACTAAACTCCCGAGCGATGAGAGTGTTCAGGGGCACACAGAGGGCTGGGTGCAGATATTAAAAACATTAAGTGAGTGTGCATCCTGAGCGTGTCGAGCGACGACGATAGCAGACACTGAAAACTGGTGCTTATCTTTAAGTTGAGATATTGTCGATTCCTGCCTTGACTCTGGAGTTTGTTGTCCGTGCAAAAGTCTGCAATCAACGTGTCCTCGCCACTCGGCACCCTGTGTTTGAGAGCGGTAGATGAACGTATCGTTTCGTTGGGCTGGGTTGAGATTCAGGAGGAGGGAGACTCAGACGTGCTGGCAACGGCAAGCACTCAACTAACGGAGTATTTCTCGGGCTCACGAAAGTACTTTGAACTGCCGCTGGCCCCGCTCGGAAGTGACTTTCAACAGCAGGTCTGCCACGCAATGACGCGCATTCCATTCGGCGACACCATCACATACGGTGAACTCGCTGCATCGATTGATTCCGCCGCTCAACCGGTGGGCAATGCCTGTGGGGGAAACTCGATCCCCATAATCATTCCCTGCCACCGTGTTGTTGGGTCAGATGGTCTGGGAGGATACTCCGGAGAGGGTGGCATTGATACCAAACTATGGTTGCTGCGGCACGAGAAAGCGGTTCCCTATCTGATCTAGTTTGCCGAGAATTCAGGTGAGACTGAGATCGAGGAATGCTCAAATCCGCGTTCATCGAATTTAACGGTGAGTGCACCTTCAATGCCGGCGACGCGCAACGGAATATTTTTTGAGCCGTAATACTGTCGAACCTGCTCGCCTCGCGGCCCGTTGAACGTCGCATAGGGTCCGGATACCAGAGCCGTTTTCGCATTGACCCGATCAAAAAAACGATTCGGAGTTGTCACACGAACACCGTGATGGGGGACTACAAAAAAATCGGCATCGAGGTTTTCTCCGACATCGGCCAGATAGCCACCCGGGGCGGCGCCCAGATCCCCAGCAAAGAGTGCTGAGGTGTTGCCGTAAATCAATTTCATCACCGGGCTGGTGTCGTTAATCGTGCCGTTTCCAAAGGGTGCGCTGCGGGCGGGGAATTGATACAGGGTCTTAAGGGACAACTTCAGATTGATGTGATCGAAAAATACACTGTCCTCAGAAATAGGGCGAACAGGGATGTTGTTGTCGGCGAGCATCTCAAAGGTGGCGTTGACGTGTTCAATCAGGCAGCGGCCACCGGCGCGTTCGCGATCGCATTGTTCACGATTCGGTGCATTAAAAAAAACGGAATCGATCTCTATGTCGGACTCCACAAGCGCATAGAGTCCCCCGTAGTGGTTGCGATGCGCGTGTGTGATGATGACGCCTTTCAGTCGGGTGACGTTGTGATGATGTATTCCCGGAAGAAGTCGTCCATAGGCGAAATCACGATACCCGGCGTCGATCAGCCAGTTATCGCCATTCGGCAATCGAAGCAAATGCGCATCGCCTGACAGAACATCGGTGTTAACATTGGCGACAGTCCATAGCAGCGGTTTGTTGGGTTGAGCAAACCATACCGCAAGCACAACAACGCACAATAAAATCAGACTACCTGCAGTTTTTACTTTTGACGACATGGTGAGGGTAATTCGGTTGACTGAGTGGGTGTGAGCCTGAATTCGAATGCACTGATGTTAGCGTGGTGTCGATTCTGAACTGAGATCGTATCTCCAATAGTGTTACTACTGCCACAAAATCTTCGCTATTGCGTCATTTTTTTAGGCGTTCTGTTTCTTGCGACCGGGTGTCAGGACAGTGACAGATTGCGCACATTTAAGGCCGGTTTCGTCTCGCGGAATCTGGTGCAAAATCCGACCGATGTTATTCGTTTCAAAGAGCACTGGGTCGCGACGGAAATTTACAACAATCGACTCGCTGTTTTTCCCGGACTCGATTCCGATGCATCTGAAGTGCGTTACATCGATGGACCATCGTTGGGTGTTAAGTTCAGGGCGCCGCATCATCTTGCAATATCACCGTGGGGATCCCTTCTGGTTTCGAATGGCTGGGGAAGCAGCATAGTTGATATTGCCGATCTTGAATCAAATAGTGCACGAGAGTTTAAAGGCAGGGGCAAAAATTTTCGCGCGCCTCACGGCATCTGCGTGGACGCTTCAGGGTGGATTTATGTCGCAGACAGTCTGAACTCCCGATTGGTGCGTTTTCGTTCCATGGACGGGGAGGGATGGCAGGTTTTTGCGGATCATGACCGCAAGGTCAGCTATGTACGACAATTGGTCTGTAACAACGAAGGTGTCTGGGCGGCAAATACCTACGAATTAAAAGAAGGGCTCAATCCAGGGCAGGGCAGTAATGTTCTGTTCATCCGCGATTTTGAATCCGGCCGTGCGGAGGAAGTGGTAACCATCCCCGGCGACAATATGTCTGGTGTGCAACCCTTCTCAAAACAAGTGGCATTAACGCTGTGGCACGGCTATCCGAATGTTGGCATTTTCGAAAGAGCGGATCAGTCGCGTTTAATTCGGTTTACGGACTTTCCTGTCGATCTGGGCGTACCTTACTCGATTTACAAATCACCCGAATCTGATCGAATGATTGTGGCGTATTTTGGTTCACTCGAAAACAAGGGGAAATCGAATCCTGGTGGTCTGGCAGAAATACTAGTTGAATAAGGACCAGCGACTTGCTCTCTGGTCGAGTTCAGCTTTGCACGACGCCAGTTGCGCGCGATAGTTGGCCGCTCTTCGTTCCACTCTGGAGGCGACATTCAGCAACCATCGCTTGTTTTTGTAACTGCCTCGTGCGAAGCCACCCTGACCTTCGTGGTAATTCAGATACTGATTGTAAGCGTCTGTTTTGGCAACTTTATTCGCCAAAGCCGTCTTGTGCATGTACCACTGGATAAAGTCGATTGCGTCGTCGAATTTGTTCCTCTGGCTCAATAGATTTCCGGCCTCTCGTCTGTACTGTGCCCATGTGCTGTCCAGAGCCTGCGCGTAACCGTAAGCATTGCTCGCGCGTCCATAGGGTATGAAACCGAGGAAATAGCGCATTGGGGGTTTGGCTCTGGCGCGAAATGCAGATTCCTGTCGCATGATTGCCATAGGAACGTGGAGATTACTTTTCCAGTAGCGGGCGGCTTTTACCGAATCTTTGTACCAGCCGGGTTTCTGACGGTAAATTTCACAAATATTGTCCTGAGATACCGGTGGCCTGGAAATACATGCTGCAGTGGTCACAGCAATCAGCCCCGTGATCGCAACCAGACGGATTGCCGCTCCCTTGCGTTTCAGCCAGTTCGGGTTAGTGGGATGCCGTCTTGTTTTCACGGCCATCTGGATACCGTCGAGTTTTCGGACGCACGTTCGAGTTCGGCCAGCATCCAGTTTTGAAAACGACTCGTTGTCGCTGTCTGTTTACGATTTGGATCACGCATGAAAATGTAGCCGTAACCGGTCAGTGATTTTGCCCATACCGGCACCAGCGAACCGTTTCGGAATTCATTCTGCATCATATCATCCGCTAAAATCAGGCCCTGTCCATCAATTGCGGCCTGCACTCTGACGTTGGCATCTGCAACCACCTGATAGCTTGCGTTGGGCAATTGCCAATCCCGTGCCCACAATGACCACAGATCCTCGTCCCGGTCCTCGTCGAGCAGAGTCACGTTTTCAAAGCATTGTTTTTCAACAGTCTTATCAAGCGTCCCCGCAACGTCCGGATTGGCTGCAACAAACAGGTCCTGCGGTAATTCAAACAGAGTTTGGGCTGCGGATAAGCCGTTACAGGACCCCCAGCGGAGGGCAAAGTCGACCTCTGCCAGCGTGAAATCCTTTTCGTTTACGGTGTGGGAAAACCGGATCGAAATATCCGGATACATCTGGTTAAACGTGGCGATACGGGGAGACATCCAGCGAGCGGCCACGTAAGTGGTGATTCCGATCACGATTTGGTTGGTGTGATCCGCGGTATCAAGGCGTTGCACGGTATTCGACAAATCGGAAAACACTTCCTGAGTGGTTTTCAGCAGCATCTGGCCGGCCTCGGTCAACCAGACCTGGCGGATCGATCGGTGAAACAGGTCAACACCCAACTCACGCTCCAATTTGCCGATTTGATAGCTCACAGCACCTTTGGACAGGCACAGTTCTGCGGCTGCAGCACTAAAGCTTAGGTTTTTTCCGGCCGATTCGAAGACTTTTAGAGCGTCCAGCGAGGGCAGGTGATGCTTCAAATTCGAATCTCTATAGTTTCAATATTTTGAACTATAGTTGAATAATTTGCGTTTGTCTAACAGACAGTTAGCCCATTAAAGTTGGAAGTTAGTCAACTATTGAAAGCAAAATAATGAAACAGCACGCTCGGGTGGTCGTGATAGGCGGTGGCATTGCCGGATGTTCCACCCTCTACCATCTCACCCAAGAGGGATGGTCGGATGTCGTGCTGGTGGAGCGCGATGAATTGACATCGGGGTCGACCTGGCATGCGGCTGCGCAGGTTACTCAGTTCGGGGCCAACCAAACTATGGTGGCGCTCAAGCGCCACAGCATCAATCTCTATAGAGAATTGGCTGCAGATCCGGACTTTCCGATCAACTACCACATCACCGGCGGTATGCGTCTTGCCCATACCGCAGACCAGATCGACACGTATCAGCACTTTATTGGCATGGCCCAGGGAATGGGAGTTGAATTTGAATATATCGATGCTGCAGAAGCCGGGAAACGACACCCCCTGATGAAAACTGACGGTTTGCTTGGGGCATGGTGGGATCCTCTGGATGGTGATATCGATCCGGCACAGCTGACATTTGCGCTTGCCCGACGTGCACGACAGGCAGGCGCAGAGGTCAGTCGATTCAATCCGGTTGTCGATATCTCCACAAAGCCCAATGGTGAATTCATAGTGCACACCGAAAAGGGTGACATCACCTGTGAGATGGTGGTCAATGCGACCGGTTACCGTGTGAACGAGGTTGGCAAAATGCTGGGCGTCACCCATCCGGTGACATCGATGGAGCATATGTACTTTCTTACAGAACCCATTGCGGAGATTGAGGCACTTGCTTTTCGCGTGCCCATCATTCGCGATCCGGGTGACGACTTCTACAGTCGTCAGGAAAAAACAGGGCTACTGGTGGGTGTGTACGAGCAGGCATGTAAACCGTTCGGTATGGATGGAATCGACCCCAACTTTACCAAGGCACTGTGCCCCTCGGATCTGGATCGGTGTCTCGACAATATGGAGCGGATTTTCGAACGCTTGCCTTGTCTCACGGAAACCGGAATTCATACCGTCGTCAATGGTCCGATCACCTACACGGTTGATGGTGCACCGCTGGTTGGCCCGATACCCGGTATCCGCAACGCCTTTGCATGTCTTGGATTGCGTGCCGGTATCGGCGAGGGCGGTGGACATGGCAAGGTGCTGGCTCAGATTATGGTTCACGGTGAGTGCGAATGGGATGCGTGGTTTTTGGATCCACGACGCTTTACTCAATATGCCAATACCGAGCATACCTGTTTAAAGGCGTTCGAGGATTATCAGCGCGAATTCCACTATCACTTACCCCACGAACATCGTCCCGCAGCGCGTCTGTCGAGAACGACGCCGCTGTATACAACGCTTGATCAAATGCATGCGGAATGGGGTGTGGTTGGCGGTTGGGAGCGCGTATTGTTCTTCAAACCGGACCCGGATTTCGTCGATCGTCCGGGATATCGGTTCAATGAAACACAGGCTGTGATCGCTGAGGAGGTTAAGCAACTGGTAAACGGGGTCGGAATCATGGAAGTGTCCGGCTTCAATCGCTATGAAATCAGCGGAACGGATTGTGACCAATTTATTGACCAACTGATCTGCGGTAATCTGCCCAAAGAGGCGGGGCGCATCAGCCTGAGTTATCTGCTGAATGACAACGGTCATGTGCTCACAGAAGCGACCATTGCCCGTCTCGAAGAGCAGCGTTTCTGGTACGGATCCGCCGCTGCGGCGGAGTGGCACGATCTGGACTGGCTGCGCGCACATGCGCCGGAGGGAGTCACCATCACACCGATGACATCGTCGCATACCATTCTGGTCGTTGCCGGACCTAGAAGTCGTGAATTACTGCAGTCCGTTTCCCCTCGCTGCAACTGGTCCCATGAATCGTTCCGCCCAATGCGATGCAAATCGATGTTTATCGGGCATGCCGAAGTGCTCGCCATGCGAGTGAGCTTCTCCGGCGAACTGGCCTTCGAATTGCATATTCCCAATGAGCAGCTGCTGTTAGTCTGGTCGATACTGCAGGACGCCGGACGAGCGTTCGACCTGTCGCCATTTGGGCTCTATGCCACCGAATCCATGCGGATCGAAAAAGGTTACCGACACTGGAAGGCGGACCTGATCTACGAACACAATCCGATGGAGAGCGCGCTGGATCGTTTTGTTAATCTGGAAAAGCCATCGTTCATTGGTAAGTCAGCATTGCTGAAAGAGATTGAGCGGGGACCAACCAAACTATTCGTCTCGCTGGAGGTGGACTGTGATCTGGGTCCCGCGCACGGTGGTGATGCCGTAATGATGGGTGATCAACAGATTGGCTCGGTCACTTCAGGTGGTTTCGGTCATCGCGTGCAGAAGAATCTGGCGATGGCTTTTGTCGATCCCGAAGCGGCATCTCCAGGAACCCCGTGTCAGGTGCGTATTCTGGGTGAGCACTACAGTGCCCGCATTGTCGAGCCGACGCTTTACGATCCGTCAAATACACGGGTTCGCGCCTGATACCGCAAGGAAGGTGATCCCATGACCGACAATGTAAAACGAAAACGAACTCGCCGAGGCGGCGTCAGCAGTCGCGATGCGATGCATGCCCTGCGCGCCAAACCGCCCGAGTTCGATCCTTGTCCGCCGGGACCTGTAGGTGGACAGTACAAACCGCTGACGGAACCCCAGATCGATGAAATCTATCGAACAGCGCTGCGCATATTGAGTGAGCTTGGTATGGGAGAGGCGCCCGACGTTCTGGTTCAGCAGGCGCTGGAAAAAGGGGCCGAAGTAAATGACCTGGGTCGATTGTGCTATCCAACGGCAATGATCGAGGACATTGTTGATCGGGCGGCGAAGTCGTTTGTTTTTTTTGGTCGGGATTCAAAGCATGATTTTGAAGTCGGCGACGATCGGGTCTACTTTGGCACCGGGGGCGCTGCGGTGCAAACGCTGGATCTGGAGTCCGGACATTATCGCCCATCAACACTTCGAGACCTGTACGACTTCACGCGACTCGTCGACTCGCTGAAAAACGTAGCCTGGTTCACCCGATGTTGCGTTGCGACGGACGTCCCCGATAACTTTGATCTGGATGTCAACACGGCTTACGCGTTGATCAGGGGCACGACCAAACCTGTGGGCACGAGTTTCTTTATCGCAGAACATGTTGATCCAATCGTCGACATGTTTGACTGGGCGCTGGGTGGAGAGGGTAAATTTGCCGAGCGTCCGTTCTGCAAGGCACATATCAGTCCAATTATTTCGCCCTTACGATATGGCGCCGATGCAGTCGAGGTGGCGCTGGCGGCGATGAATCGCGGCATGCCGCTGAATAACATTATTGCTGCGCAGTCGGGCGCCACATCGCCGGCAACCATCGCGGGAATGCTGGCGTCGACTCTGGCCGAAACTCTGGCGGCGCTGGCGATGGTCGATGTGTTCAAACCAGGCTATCCGATGATCTTCTCTAACTGGCCCTTTGTTATCGATCTGCGAACAGGCGCGTTCGCCGGTAGCGGGGGTGAGATCAGTTTGTTGAATGCGGGATCTGCACAACTGGCGAACTGGCTTGGCTTGCCGTCCGGTGTGGCCAGCAGCATGGCCGATGCAAAAGCGGTGGATGCACAGATGGGTATGGAAAAAGCACTGTCGTCCCTTGCAACGGGTCTCGCCGGTGCGAATATGGTGTATGAATCGTCGGGCATGATGGCCAGTTTGCTGGGCGCCTCGTTCGAAGCGTTTGTGGTGGACGATGAGATGCTGTCTCATGTCTATCGCATATTAAGGGGTGTCGAAGTTAGCGAGGAAACGTTAGGCTTCGAAGCCATTCGGGAAGCAATCACAGGTGAGGGGCATTTTCTTGGCGGTGAGCACACCATGAATGCCATGCAAACCGAGCACTACTATCCCAAATTGTCCAACCGGGACGACCCCAGAACCTGGCAGGAAGCCGGCTCTCAAACCCTGTGGGAGTCGGCCAACATCAAAGCCAAAGAGATTCTTCAGAGTCACCGACCAGTGTATCTGGATTCCTCCGTGGATCAAAAAATTCGCCGAACATTTTCCATTCACCTGAGCGAGTCAGGCTGAAACTCCAACCTTATCAGCTGACTTGGTTGCTCATCCAATAAGTTGTGACGCTGTCCCAGCTGCATCTGTAGCGACATTACTAACC
>JBCCGE010000074.1:0-15649 GCA_039029455.1 Pseudomonadota bacterium
GCAACGAGTGATTCAACATGATCAGAACAGGCGAACAATACCGGGAATCTTTGCGAGACGGACGCGAGGTGTTTATGGACGGCAAGCGCATTGAAGATGTGACAACACATCCACAATTCAAGCCGCTTATCGACATCCGGGCCAGAATCTATGACATGGCCCACGAGCCCGAAACCCAGTCGACCATGTCCTACGAAGAAAATGGTCAACGTTACGCAATCGGTTTGCGATTGCCATTTGAACAGCAGGACTGGATTGATAAGCGACATGCTGTTGATACTGTGATGCACGATATTGGTGGCGTCGTGACTCGCGTCGGCGATGAAACCGTGGGTGAAATGTGGTCGCTCTGGGACGGCGCCGAAATTTTGAACGAAATTGATCCGCGTTTTGCTCAAAACATCGAACGTCATATCAACACTGCGATCCAAAACGATCCGTTTCATGTGTCCGCAAACACAGACCCTAAAGGTGACCGGTCGAAAAAGCCACAGGAACAGGATCCTGACATGCTCGTGCACGTAGTCAAAGAAACTGATGAAGGCATCATCATTCGTGGCGCGAAGTACGAAACGGCTGCAGCTTACTCCAATCAGGCGTTCCTCAAACCGACAATCGCTAACTGGGGTGACGCATCGATCTCCGATTATGCGCTGGGATGCATCGTCAGGATGAACGCACCGGGGGTTAAGCATATCTGCCGAACAGGGTTTGCCGGGCGGGCACCGGAAAAAGACTATCCGTTATCGAATCGATTTGACGAAGTCGATACCATCATGATTCTGGATAACGTACTGATTCCCTGGGAAGACATCCTTTTTTATCAGCACACTCGCGCAGCCGCCTTTATCCGGACAACGCTACACCGCTATTCGGCGTTTCCGTTCGTGCAGAGGATTCTGACCTATGCCGATATGATGATCGGGGTCGCACTGCACAATGTGCGACAGACAGGATTGGATAAACAGCCTGCCGTACAGGAAAAACTGGCTCAGCTCGCAGTGTATCGGGAGGGTATCAACGCACATTTGACTGCAGCAATTGCGCTCGGTGAAAAAAGCCCTAACGGGCTGCTGATGCCAAACCAGTCCATGCTTTTCACCGGCCGGGTACACGCCTGTTCGAATCTGCCGGCGATGATGCATATCGCTAGAGAACTCTGCGGTGGTCAGATTTGTGTTACTCCCGACTCTGCATCCTTTGAGGGCGAGGAAACCGGAAAATGGCTGAATAAATTCTATTCCATCAACGAGAACTGGGTTGCCGAAGACCGACGAAAGTTACTGGCTTTCGGTCGCGATCTGCTAAATTCAAGTTATGCAGGTCACAGGCTCACATTCCAGTTATTTGCACAATCTCCGCCGTTCGCCCATTTGGCAGCGGTATACCGAAATTTTGGCTGGGATGGTCCTCTGGACTTCGTAAAAAACGCTGCCGATTTATCGGACAACATAAATATTGCTCACTAGCTTTTCACCCTCAGAATCCAGCATGGTCCACGAAAGATTTCGCAAATTTAATACTAAAGAAACATACCCTAATCAAAAACTGGACAACGACCTTTGTCAGGTCGTAAAAGCTTCAGGTACGATGGTCTTCGTTCGGGGACAGGTCGGACAGGAGATCGACGGTTTTGAAAGCCTCGCAAACGCGTCGGCCTATGATCAGGCGGATCAGGCCATGCGTAATGTTGATCAGCTGCTGCGGGAAGCTGGCTCGGATATGAGCCATATCTGTCGCATTCAGGTCTATCTGACCGACCGAGCCTACCGCGACGATGTTTACCAGGCGATCGGCAAGTGGCTCAAGGGTGTTTTTCCTGTATCAAGCGGTCTGATT
This sequence comes from Pseudomonadota bacterium, assembly GCA_039029455.1. Taxonomy (GTDB): domain Bacteria; phylum Pseudomonadota; class Gammaproteobacteria; order Arenicellales; family Poriferihabitantaceae; genus JBCCGE01. The sequence goes on from JBCCGE010000074.1 coordinate 1,840, forward strand.
GTGGATGGCCTGGCACGTCCGGAAAGGGTCATGGAAATCGAAGCTACGGCGGTTATACCCGATCCTTCGGAGTCCTGAGAGTGACGTTTTCCATTGCCGGTCGCTGCGAACAAACCGGTATGTTTGGAGTTGCAATCACAACATCCAGTATCTGTGTTGGCGCGCGCTGTCCCCATGCTCGGGCTGGCGTCGGTGCGGTAGCTACGCAAAATGTTACTGACCCGTCTCTGGGTCCGGCTATTCTCGATGCTCTGGAAGATGGCAAGAGTGCAAAAATAGCGCTGGCTTCGGTGATGGAAGGACGCGACAACCTGTCCTATCGGCAACTGACCGTGGTTGATAATAATGGCAACACAGCGTGTCATACCGGCCAGAACATACTCGGTACAAACGCAGAATCGTCAGGAAACGGCTGCTATGCAGCCGGCAATCTGCTGTCCACCCCGGCGGTCCCGTCAGCGATGACTGGATCATTCGATGGCAACAGTCACGAACATCTTGCCGAGCGCCTTCTGCTTGCGATTGAGGCCGGTCTTGAAGCAGGGGGTGAAGAAGGAGACGTGCACTCTGCAGCGCTGCTGGTCGTGGATCGACAGCCTTTCCCCCTTGTCGATCTGCGGGTGGACTGGTCCGACACGAACCCTCTGGCTGATCTTCGCGGTCTGTGGTCCGACTATCTGCCACAAATGCACGACTACCTCACGCGCGCTATCGATCCATCCGCGGCCCCTTCGTACGGGGTACCCGGCGACCTCTAGCCGGCCGCCGATCAGCATGTTGTCAGAAAGACAACAGGATGATTTTCACCGGTATGGATATATCTGTCTGCCGGGTGCGTTGACCAGCGATCAGGTGGAACGAGCAAAAACTGTGTTCGCTGAATGGGTGGATCAGAGTCGTGATCACAACAGTCCTTTTGGTGAAATGATCGATGGACGCAAGCGTTTTGATCTTGAGAACGGTCATTCATCAAAAACACCGGCACTGCGGCGTGTGTCGTCACCGGAGGAAGTCTCGACTGCGTACCTGTCGATAGTGAGGGAATCGCCCGCAATCGAAGCATTGGCAGACTTGATAGGCCCTGATATCAAGTTCCACCACAGTAAGATTAATGCAAAGCTGCCGGGTGCAACGACATCGGTAAAATTTCACCAGGACTTTCCATTTACACCCCACAGTAATGACGACCTGATAACGGTCCTGTATTTTCTGGATGATGTCACCGAAGAAAACGGCGCCCTGGAAGTCGTTCCGGGCTCGCATCGTGGACCGATACACTCTTTATGGCAGAACGGTCAGTTCACAGGCTCTGTCGCGGCCAAAACCGCGGCAGCTGCGAAGGCACAGGCCACAGTCTGCACCGGCCCAGCAGGCAGTGCGTGCCTAATGCACACCCGCTTACTTCATGGATCAGCACCGAATCAATCTTCGAACCCGAGAACACTGTATATTGCGGTTTACAGCGCTGCAGATGCGGTGCCGCTATCGCCCAGCCCGGTGCCGTCGCGGTTTTGTGGCGAATTGATCCGTGGTACTGGCGGAAACACGATTCGAACCACATCATTCGAAATGGAAATGCCTGAATTACCAACCGGCGCTTCGTTTTTCAGTCAGCAGTCTCGCACCGACTCTCAGTCGGATTAAATCTGCTGTGCACTTTACTCTCAAACAGATCCGGTATTTCGTCGCCGTTGCTGACTGTGGCAGCGTTCACTCTGCAGCTGCACGGGTTCATGTTTCTGCGGCCTCAATTTCCAGTGCCATCCAGCAACTTGAATCGCAACTCGATCTGCAACTTTTTATTCGGCATCATTCCAAGGGGATGACGCTGACCAGTGACGGAACCAATCTACTGGAGCAGGCGCGGAATATACTAAACGCGACTCTGCAGTTTGAAAGCATATCGGCGGAGTTGTCCCATGAGTTCGCTGGAAATTACCGGCTGGCATGCCTGCCGCCGCTGGCGCCGGTTCTGCTCCCAGGACTGTTGTCAGAATTCAAGTCCGGATACCCCAAGGTGCGACTGCAACTTTCCGAAGCCCATCAGGCTGAAATCATACGAGGCATGATTCAGGGGCGGTTCGATTTTGCGCTGACCTACCAGATGGGAATGACCGATGCGCTTGATTTCTCGCCTCTTGCAACGCTGCCACCGTATGTTGTCCTGCCGGCAACACACGCTCTCTCGACACAGGCCAGCGTGACAATTCAGCAGTTAATAGACGAACCTTTTGTCATGCTTGATTTACCGCTCAGCCGCGACTATTTTGCGTCGCTGTTCAAAAAAGCACAGCTGAGCGCGAATATCGCCTGGGAAACTACGCAACCCGACGTAATGCGGGGTTTGATTGCATCCGGGCACGGTTGGGGAATTGCGAACGTTAAACCGATGAACTTTCGCTCAGCCGATGGCAATAAGCTTGCATACATCAAACTTAAAGGCGATTACCCTGCTCTGACGCTTGGTGTCGCCACCCTCAGCAGTCGTCAGAAAACACGCACTATGCAGGCGTTTATTGACTACTGCGTTTCCCGCGTCGACACATCGGGATTACCCGGAATGCTGGCCGACTGACGTCATTCAAAAGACTATGTTTCTGTTCCGGAGTGCGTATCCTGAAGACGCACCCTCAAGTCGTCCAGACCCCTAGAGAGATGTGCGAAATGCCCACTATCAGTGTTGTGTGTGAGCAGTTGTTCGTTAAGTCCGCCTTTTGTTGTCAGCTCCGAAATCGCTTCAGTGAAACATCCCGGACGATCTTTTTCTATGGAATTGATAAATCCCCGTACCAACATCGCTACGTATTGCTCCGCTGATGCATCGTTTCCGGTGTGTGCTCCCAGCCACCGACTGACTACTTCGAGCTGCTTCACCACGGTTGATAAAATTGCTGTCGCTGCAAAATGATCGTTGATACCCTCCTCGCTTTGAATCGTAAGCACCTCATTTTCGTCGCCGAATAGATATGACAACAAGCGCGATTGTGGATACACCGGCAACGGACAGTGGCCGTCGTTTATAAATGGCAACGGGACAGTCACACATACGGTATCGGCCGGAGCAACCAACGGTCTTAAATCGGCAAGGGTAATCCCCGCCATCGCACTAACAATGCTGTGCGCTGGCCGAAAACTCAATGAAGGTAGAACATCACGAGCCTGACCTTCAAGAAGGCATAGGAATACAATGTCAGATCGATCCAGCACAACCTGATTCTCTGCTGCCGACACATTTCGATATTCTGATGTCAGTCCGGATGACACATTCGCGCTGCGATGTGAGACCACGATATCAGCGCTATCGAACCGTCGTGCAATCGACCGCACCATCGGCGCTGCAATTTTTCCAGTTCCCAGAAAACCGATTTTCATAACCCAAGCACCACCCGGAAGCTCAATTCATCAGTCGTTCAAGTGCAGGCAGCATATCGACCATACTGTGACATACAACCGCTCCTTGCTCGGTCAGTTCGGAGCTGACATCGACAGGAAGCGAATCATCCGAGTCTTCCGGGATTTGATTGAGTTGTCCGCCGATCAGAACGGGCACCGTCAAGCCACGCTCCTCGAGCTCATCAGAAAGAGTGCTATAGTAATGAAGCGCCACTCCGTTGTATGTTGAGAGAGCGACAGCGTCAGCCTGTGTCTTTTCGGCAAGAGCAGCCAACCCGACAGGATCTGCTGATATACCGCCGTCGATCACGCGCACCCCAAATTTCAACATCACTCCATCAAGCACCCGCTTGGCATGTTCATGCACATCCGTAGTGGCGGTAATCAGCGTCAGCTGCTTCCAGTCACAGACAGCGTCACTCTGATTCTTCAGAAGTTCAAACTGTGAACAAATCTGGGCGTCGATCTCTCGCGTCGAATCACTCGGGACCGGATGGTAGCCAGGCAACTCATCGTGTCTTTGATTCCGATCCGGTCCAAAAAGTGATTCAAGTCGTTTTCCACCTATACGTCGAATCGCAAGCATCATCTCCACTGGATTGGAGGTGTCGATACCCGCTTCCGAAAACCCGTGCCGCACCGCCTCAAAAAACAGCTGACCACCTCGCACCAGATTATCGGTAACAGGATCAACAACGGACAGATCGAACATGCGCGCGTATTCGTCGGCCCGGTCGCACATGCGCTGTGCAAAGCTCTGAGCGTCAATAATCTCTTCGAGGTCGGGAATGCGTTGATTTTCCGTAACCGGCACCGGATTAATCGCGTGTCCGCTGGGTTGTAGAAATTGTGCCGCAATATCAATACTCAGATAACGTCCCAGAGCCGCGTAATTTTCCGCGTTGCTCCCCAAGTAGCTTGTAGTATTTCCGTATACCATGCTGCCCGGATTATCATTGATACGAGCCAGAGCACGCTGGGATGCCAGCCTCAGCAGAGGCGTGGAGTGATGATGTCCGTAACAATGGGTCACACAACCACCGAGTAAGTCCTCGACAATATATTTTTCAAGCAATGCGGCACCCATGACGCAGGCTGCGTCTTCAAAAACACCGGCAAATCCATCGTCCAGATTTGAATGCACCATCACTGTCTGCGGTTGACTGGACATCAGCACAATCGCTTTCAGCGTCTCAGTGGTCGAGCAAACGTCGTCCGTGCCTTCAGGTAGTCGGAAAGTAAAGTACTGCCCAAGGTTTCCGATCACGGTCGAACCGGCAGAAAGTGCGGCCTGGGTATTCTCGAGCGCAGCGGGAAACCCCAACAAAAAGTCTCCGAAATGCGCGGCAACAGGCGCGGCATTGGTAACATCGCAGAACGAGTCGATATCATCGAGAATCAGGCCGGTCCCACGAAGTTTCCCTGCTCTCACTGAACGCGGATACCCCATCGACCAGTCGAGACACAGTCCTATCCGATCCAGTGGATCACCCTTACTATTGGTGCTGTCAAATAATGTCCGAAAAGCATCAAGTGATTTTTGCTTTTCCCTGAAGCCCATATGTGCATGTCGCATAATACGGCCGGACGACGACTGCATGGATTTGTAGGTAAACTCGTCCGGCACCTTGTAATAGTCCAGAAAAGCACTGCGACCGACGGTCCAGTCCTTCGCCATGCGTCGGCCCTCGTCAACCAGTGACCCGGTATCGGGAAGTTCTGTTTCAGGCAGAACGACTTCCCGGGAGCACGCCGCATCAACACTCATTCCGTTCGCACCAGCATGCGGTCTATGAGTTTTTCCAGAAACCGGTCGCACTTCGCAAGCTCATCGCGATGAATGAATTCATCCGGCTTGTGACCCTGATCCATGGATCCGGGCCCACACACAACCGTCGGTACATGCAGACGTTTCTGGAAAGACCCGGCCTCAGTTCCGAACGATAGTTTTACAAAATCATCGGTCGACAGCAGGGACTGCACAAATCGCACCACCTCTTCTTCCGGATGAACTTCCAAAGCCGGGTACTGGTTGAATACGTCTATATTGATTGATGCCTGCGGAAACTGACCGCGATAGTCGGACACAATTTCATCAGCCTTGCGTTTTATCAGCGCCAGCAGAGCCTCCGGATTGTCTGCTTCTATATTGCGAATCTCAAACAAAAACTCGCAGTGCCTGGGAATTATATTAAGGGCAGTTCCGCCTTCGATAGTGCCGACATGCAGGGTGGTATACGGTACGCTGTAGTGATCGTCAGACGCTCCATTTTCAACAAGGGTTTGCTGAATTTTTTGAATTTCCGAGATCACTTCGCTCGCCAGATAAATCGCGTTTAATCCCTGATTAGCCAGTGCTGAATGCGCCTCAACGCCATGACATTTACAAACACCACCTAGTTTTCCCTTGTGTGCGATCCCAACACGCATTTCCGTTGGCTCACCCACAATGCAGATAGCTGGCAACCGTGTACTGTCCTGCAGTTCATCGATCATGCGTTGCACACCCACACAGCCAATTTCCTCATCGTATGAGAACGCAAGATGCAGAGGTCTGACAAGTTCACGATCGACCAGATCAGGCAGCGCGGCAAGAACACATGCGATAAATCCTTTCATATCAGTTGTGCCGCGACCGTAAAGGCAACCAAGCTTTTCTGTCATCACAAATGGATCGACTGTCCAGTCCTGACCGTCAACAGGTACCACATCGGTATGACCTGAGAGCATGATGCCCCGTTCTTTCGAGTCCCCGATAACCGCGTACAGATTCGCCTTTGAGCGCGAATCGTTATGGGTTAAGGATGAGCGAACCCCCAATGCCGAAAGATAATCACGAATGTAGTCAATCAGCTCAAGATTACTGTTCCGACTCACAGTGGCAAACCCCACGAGGTCTGAAAGAATGTGTTCACTGCGGGTTCGCATGCTGTCAAGAGTCATGATAAGTAGCGTCAGGTGCTAGTATCGGCGGTGTTTGGAAAGCATTCAATATCACGTAACCATTCATATGTATCACAATAAGCGAACAACACTGGGATTTATTGGCATTGGGTTAATGGGAGAACCTATGGTGCTGAGGCTGATGGCGGCGGATTATCTTGTTAATGTCTGGAACAGAAGTCCGGAAAAACTGGCAACCTCCGTAGCGTCGGGTGCTCAGCCGTTTAACACCGCAGCTGAGGTTGTGGCGCGGAGTGACGTCATTTTTCTTTGTCTGACCGATTCCGAGGCAGTATCAGCAGTATCTGTCGACAACGCTGAATTTATGGACGCTCTCAACTCAAAAAAGACCGTCGTCGATTTTTCCAGTATTTCACCGGTAAAAACCCGGAAGATTGCGGAGATTGTGTTGCAGAAAACCGGCGCCAAATGGATTGATGCCCCGGTCTCAGGCGGAGTCAAAGGTGCTGAACAGGGTACACTGATCGCAATGGCTGGAGGTGATCCTGATGATCTTGAGAGGATTGACCCCTTGCTTAAAGTTTTAACGCAACGGGTCACGCACATGGGCCCGGTTGGCGCCGGACAGGCCACAAAGCTGGCCAATCAGATAATAGTCGGTTGCACGGTAGCCGCCACTTCGGAAGCCATTCGCCTCGCCGAGTCCCTTGGTGTGGATTCGAAACAAATCACACAGGCGCTGGCTGGCGGTTTTGCAGATTCTCTGCCCTTTCAGATATTCGGATCAGCGATGTCTGAACGCAAACACGAACCGGTCTCGATCAAACTCGCTCTGCTGCACAAGGATCTAAAAGGTTCAAAAGATCTCGACACTGAAAATGCACTGCGACTGGATCTTACGGAGACAGCCCGACAGCGATTTGCCGAGGTCATCGAACGCATAGGCGCACAGGAATCTATCACCCATCTCATCGACTGCTGACTATCGACACTGCCTTTCAGAGATACTTCTCAATTTGTTTCAGCTTCCCGGCCAGTCCGGGTTTCATCTCGCAGATCTCCGCCGGGGTTAATCCTGAAAGCTCGTACGGTAACACCAGCCATTTTTTCGTTTGATGCATATAGAAATCCGGCGGACTGGACTTTCGACTGGAATCCGGCAGTCGGTACCAGGGAGCCGCTACACGGATGTCCTGCGGCATGTTCCGGCGTGTTTTCTCCTTCAGTCGATCAATGACTGCGCGAACGCTGGAACCACTGCTGAACACATCGTCAACAATAAGCAAGCGATCGTCTGAGTTCAGATTTTCGTACAGATACTTTAATCCGTGTACCCGGATCTCTCCGGAATTTTCAAGCATATCGAGATAGCCCGGAGCCCCACGGTATGACGTTCGTACACTGAAGTGATCCACGGCCACGCCGAGATGTTGCAGACATTCCTGAACATAGATGCCGACGGAGCTTCCCCCTCTCCACAAGCCAACAAGAAAAGTCGGAATGAACCCTGCTTGCAGAATTTTCATCGCCAGTCGAAAACTATCGTCTATTAACTCCTGTTCACTGACAAACAATTTTTCATTGGATTCTATTTCAGACATGCTGGACTCTGAATCGACGCTCTGTGGCATACTGTATCGATTCATACGATCATACGTATTCGTTGACTGAAAAACTATACATTGATGCACAGCAGTACATCGAAGATGCATTCCAGCTCGGCGTAGACATTATTTGCAGCGGATTTCGACCGACACTGATGCTGGCGATATGGCGTGGTGGCGTTCCTGTGGGAATTGCTGTTCAGGAAATACTAAGCTACGCCGGCATCCACACCGACCACATTGCCATTCGGTCCGCGTCTTACGAAAATGATATTGATGTTCGGCGCGAAGCGATTGAAATTCATGGCCTCGATTACCTGTACAAGCGAGTGGAGTCTGACGACAAACTACTGATCGTTGACGACGTCTACGATACCGGTTCCACCATTGATGCAGTGATAGAGGATATTGCGGTGCAGGCTCGATTGAACGCGCCTTCAGAAGTGCGCGTTGCGGTTCCCTATTACAAACCTGAAAAGAACCGGACCGATCGTGTTCCTGATTTTTTTATCCACGAAACCAATGCATGGATTAAATTCCCTCACTCACTGGAAGGCTTGTCCGAAGACGAAATTCGAAGTCACCGGCCAAATCTTCATCGAATTCTCAACGAAACGCCCGGCCCCTGAATAGCTATCATCGAGTTTTTTGCCATGAAATCACATTCACCCAAGTCCCTTCAAAAAACACTGTCTGAGCAAGGCGTTAAATATTGCATTCCGAGTTATGTGGATATGCACGGCGTCCCGAAAACAAAAATGGTCCCTATCGCTCATTTGCAGGACATGATGGCCGGGTCAGAGCTTTTTACCGGTGCCGCGCTGGATGGAGTACCACAGGATGTGAGTGACGAAGAAGTCGCAGCACACCCGGACATTGGCTCATGCATGATCGTACCGTGGAAACCAGAACTGGCCTGGTTTGCATCAGATTTATACTGCGAGGGTAAGCCATTTGATGCCTGTAACAGGGGCATTCTGAAACGGGTACTGACTGAAGCTTCAGATATGGGCTATACCGTAAACTGCGGAATAGAGGCGGAATTTTTTGTGCTGAAAGACAGCGATGAAGGAGTTGATAAAGTCAGCCTACGGGAAAGCCTTGAGAAGCCGGCCTACGACGCTGTTCGACTGATGGACAACCTCGACCCATGGCTATCTGAAATGGTTGACTCGATGAATACGCTCGGATGGGACGTGTATTCTTTCGATCACGAAGATGGTGTGGGCCAGTTTGAAATCGATTTCAACTACGCCGATGCTCTGACAATGGCTGATCGTTTCGTTTTTTTGCGACTGATGGCTCACGAGATTGCAAGACGGAGCAACGCATTTGCAAGCTTTATGCCGAAACCATTCGGAGATAAAGCCGGTAACGGAGCCCACTACAACATGTCGTTGCAGGACACCAAAAGCGGCAAAAATGTCTTTGCAATCAAAAAAGACCCAAGAGGTTGTGGACTGTCCAGGCTCGGCTACTATTTTGTGGGCGGCATCCTAAAGCATCTGCCGGCGATTCAGGCAGTGTCAGCACCCACGGTAAACAGTTATAAACGCCTGATTCTCAAAGGCAGCACCTCCGGATTCACCTGGGCACCGTGTTTTGTGTCCTACGGCAATAACAACCGCACCAACACGGTACGCATACCCAAAGCAGGTGCTCGAGTGGAATTGCGGTCAGCCGACAGCGCCTGCAACCCTTATCTGGGTATCGCGATGATGATCGCCGCCGGTTTAGAGGGTATTCGCGAAAAAACAGATCCGGGCGAGCCTCACCGCGAAAACCTTTACACTAAATCAGAGGCACAGCGAAAACGCCTCGGTGTGAAGTGGTTGCCCAGAACCCTGGACGAAGCTGTCGATGCCTTCGAACAGGACCCTCTGAGCCGCAAAGTTTTTGGAGATGCCATGTATGAAAGCTGGATTGAATTTAAACGTGAAGAATGGCTAAGCTACATTAATCACGTATCCGATTGGGAGCGCGATCGCTACCTGAAATTCTTTTGAGTCGGAGCTGATCATGTTGACTGTATATTCTGAGGACCACAAACTTCGAGACGCCAGAACAGAACTGTACGGCGGCGAACTCGTTCCCCCTTTCGAATGCCCCGTGCGTGCAGAGTATGTGCTCGAGAGAATTCAAAAGGTGAAACTAGGCGAAGTCATTGCGCCCAATGATTTCAGCATGGATCCGATCTATAGAATCCACGATCGCAGTTATATTGAATTTCTGCAAAACGCATGGAATGACTGGAGTGCGGAGGGCTTTAACGGCGAGGCAATTCCGACATGTTTTCCGGCAAGGCGCATGCAACAGCGCGCTCCTTCACACATTGACGGCAAACTTGGCTACTACGCTATGGCGGTTGAAACCGCAATTTCGGAAGGCACCTGGGCCGCCGCACGCGCCAGCGCAAACGTTGCGCTGACGGCTCAATCCATTATGGCCGGTGGCGAACGCGCTGCTTTCGCTCTCTGCCGACCGCCGGGTCACCACTCGGCCAGCGATCTGTACGGCGGCTATTGCTTCATCAACAACGCCGCTGTTGCTGCCCAGGCGTTTCTTGATCAGGGGGCCTCCCGTGTTGCAATACTTGACGTTGATTTTCATCACGGCAACGGGACACAGGATATTTTTTATGACCGAAACGACGTCCTGTTTCTTTCCCTGCACGGCGACCCGCTGCATGCATTCCCTCATTTTCTCGGCTACGCGGATGAGATCGGACACGGTGCCGGTGAAGACTGCAATGTGAACTATCCTCTAATGCCAGGCACCACATTTGATGTCTGGAGCGAGGCGCTCAGCGATGCCCTGAAAAAAATTACTCATTACAGTCCGGATGCACTGATCGTATCCCTTGGCGTGGATACATTTGAAAACGATCCGATTTCGTTTTTCAAACTGACGTCAGACGACTTCAGACGCTACGGTGGAATGCTTGCAAAAGTGGATTATCCAACGCTGTTCGTAATGGAGGGAGGGTACGCTGTCGAAGAGATCGGAGTGAATACAGTCAATACTCTGGAAGGATTCGAACAGGCTTAACTCTCGGGATCGCTCCACTCACCTGTCCGAGCATAATTCAGGGACAAACCTAGCCTCTCGATCCTAAGAGGTTACCTAATTATTCTGGGTCCGGTAGACGTCTTTGAAGAATCGATGTGCGCCGATGGATCGCAGCAACCAGGCTCCAAGTTTTGGCGCAACAACCGTTGTTGCCAGTAGTGGCTTAACCGGAATAGGATTAATCACTACCTCCGGCTGGTTTGATTCAATGGATCGAACCACGGCTTTGCTGACTTTCTCCGGCGCCGACGTGCCCAGAAGAAACGGCGCTGAAAGTCCGGAATTCTGTTTGAGTCGAGTGTAAATACCGGCTTCGACAAATCCCGGACAGATCACAGAAGCACTCACACCCGTGTTGTGATAAGACTCCCGAATTGAATGAGTAAATCCGATCAGACCGGCTTTTGAGGCCGCATAGGGTTCCTGATATGCCGGATGTGCTTTACCCGCAAGTGACGACATATTGACGATGTGACCCGAACCGCGCTCCAGCATTTCACCCAGAACCAAACGCGTCAACTGCATTGGCGCCACAAGATTGACATCAAGAACAGAATCGATCTCCGACGGGTCCAGCGTATCGTAGGGCGCTGTAAACTCAATTCCGGCATTGTTGATCAGAACATCAATCTTTCCAAACTTCTCCTTTGTCTCCTGAACGACGCGAGCTCTCTCTGCTGGTTGACGCAGATCGGCAACCATATAGGCCGCGTCAACGCCGCTCGCTGTGAGTTCATCTTTTAAGGGCGGCAGTTCTGTACCTGGATAGGCAACCAGCATTTGTTTGAGTCCAAGTTCCGCGAACTGGCGGGCAATGTATGCACCAAGACCACCCGATGCGCCGGTAAGAAGAACAACCTGATTACTTTGTAATTTCATGGCAATAAACCTGAGCTCTCCTCGCAAGTAGTGCAAAGAGTCAAAGGATGTAAGGATCAGATCATATTATATCTAATCTGTCGTCTTTATCACCGCGCAGAATTTAACCGAAACCGAGCAAACCCTGCGCGCTTATGGTAAGACGTCCAAGACTGGTTCTGTCCTCTCAAACGGCAACCACATACGTCAATAACTCCATATTGCTAAGCCGCCAGTTGACGAATCAGTTCTCTGGATTTTTCCAAAGTATGTTCCATGTCCCGGTTCAATTGATCAGCGGCAACGATTGATATGTCATTGATTCCAATAAAATTGAAAAAGTGACGAACCCATGGTGTAAGAAAATCAAAATCACCTCCAATCGGTGTACCACCCGAAGCCACCACGATGATTACCCTTTGGTCCTCGAGCAAACCGATCGGGCCATTTTCCGTGTAACTGAAGGTTTCGCCGACACGGGCAACCAGATCACACCATGCCTTTAAGCTGGACGGTGCGGAAAAGTTATACATCGGTAAACCAATCACCAAAACATCGTGACTTTTTACTTCATCAACACGCTGATTCGAGTGTTCAAGAACACTCTGCTGTTCGATACTGCGATCTTCTGCGGGTGTAAAGAACGCCCCAACCATAGCTTCCGAAGCGAAAGAAAGTCCCTGACTGTAGTCCCGATACGTTATTGAATCGCAATCAGAGCCGATCGAGTCGACGACGTAGCGGCTCAATTCTCGGGTTAACGACTGGTTGTACCGAGCGCTGAAATCAATATGCAGAATTGTTTTTGACATAGTATTTCTCTTAAATCAGTGGACAGATGGCACATCAAGTACCAGAAATCTTGAATCGGTCACTGCGCTGAGCGTTATCGCAGTCAGGTCTGTCACCTCAACGCCATCGCCCGTTTTGGCACTGAAGTCATTGATCATGACCTCGCCTTCTGAAACCAGCACATAGGCCTGACGCTTTACAGGATGGTGAATCTGACTACCGGATTTCATATACCCGGCGTAAATGAAAGCGTCAGCATGAATTTGCAACGGCGCACTGCCATCTCCGGAAACCAGCAGCTCAAGCGCATCAGTCGATGCCCGCTGCGGGAATTCATGTGAATCCCACGCCGGCTCAACATCGTTCTCAGCAGGCTCGATCCATATCTGGAAGATATTGGTGTCTGTCGATTCGTGATTGAATTCAGAGTGGTACACACCGGTGCCAGCACTCATCACCTGCACATCACCGGCTTTGGTTTTGCCCTTGTTGCCATTACTGTCCTGATGGGAAATTGCGCCTTTCCTCACGTAGGTGATAATTTCCATATTTTTGTGAGGATGAGTATCAAAGCCTCTTCCGGCCTTGATAATGTCGTCATTAATGACTCTAAGGGTCCCAAACCCCATACGTTCGGGGTTGTAATAGCCGGCAAAGCTGAAGTGGTGCCGGGCGTCAAGCCAACCGTGATTGGCCCGCCCAAGCTGCTCATAAGGATAGACTTTAATCATGATGATTGCCCTTTGCGAAGGAGTTGAAATCAGACTTTTAAAAATTGGGGAACGATCCGGTCGAGGATGGGTATGCGGCCGATAGAAAATCCTCCGGATCCCTGAATTGCAACAACGCAAGCCGCCACTGCCAAAAGAGCCGGAAACTCCCAGCCGCCACCCTGATTCGTAAACAGCCAGCCGTTTGCCCAATGGATCCAGGTCGCACCAATCAGAATTGGCAAAGACAACAATGCGACCAGACGGGTAAAGACTCCCGCCAGTAAAGCAATTCCACCCCCTATTTCACCTGCGATTGTGAGATAGGCAAAAACCGCTGGAATACCGAGACTGTCAAAAAACCCGACCGTCCCCGGAACTGTAAAAACTGCGACTTTAAGTACTCCATGGGCCAGCAAAACAATTCCCAGCGCAAGTCTGAGTATCACGGCGCCGGGAGCAATGGTTGATTTATTCATA